>NZ_DAIUEH010000121.1:0-1608 GCF_036845245.1 Methylobacter sp. | reverse complement strand
CAAATCCGCCGTATAAATTTAACCAACGAGGCGACAACTAGATTGACAATTTCCGCGGACAAACTTATGAGCCTCGTCTGAGGTGGGTGGCATTTCAATCCGAGTTACCCGCGTTTGACGCTCTTCAGTCAATCGTAAGTAGCGAATGCTTTCTGGCTCTACCCTGCGTAACATGGATGGGGCATGAGTGGCAATTAGAGCCTGTGCATCTTCCTTACTAACCAAAGCAGTCAAAGCGGAAACAATGCGTCCTAGATAGTGGGGAGAAAGGCTGTTCTCCGGCTCTTCTACGGCAACGAGCGTGAATACAGCAGGTTTGAGTTTGTCTGGGTCGAAACGACTATCTTCCCCACTGAGCACTGCGCGTCCTATGGCCTGGGAGGAAAGAACCAATGATAGATAAAGCATAGATTTTTGACCATCGCTTAGCCGCGAGAAATCAACCAATTGCTCGTCATGACCTGGAGAAAACGATACCGACAGATGCCGAAGTAGCGCTTCAATTTCGCTTGCTACGAAAGTAACTGACGGATCGGCGAAATAGCTACCTTTGTGTAGTCCTTTCCAAGTATCGGTCAGCTTAGTACTCAACGAAGCAACCGATACATTACTAGCTAAGTTGTTGCTGATTTGATCAGTCAAACTCTTGATTGTTGCCCGCTCGGCATCCCAATTAACTGCCCGTAGCAGGCGACCAAGTAAGGCATTTGCACTGAACGCAATGTGATCTGCCGGATCACGTCTAGCTGGTAGGTAGTGAACCTGAATATTGTTGCGCTCAGGGCGCGATACTGGAGCTGTGTTAAATGGTGATTCATCCGTATTCAACTCGAGCACATATAGCAAGGTGTCTTCGATATCACCATCTGCTCCCATGCTAGCATCAAGACGAAAACGAACACGAGGAATACCCTTTGCGTCATCCAGACGCATATGGGCAAAGTGAGTTGGTATCGTAGAGTGCTCCCCAACATCGTCCAGCAATTCTGGAAACAGAAAATCAGCTTCGATCCAGAAAGTGCGTTCGTCCGGCGCTTCGAGCTCATCGTGGGGGACGTGGAAGTCGGCTTTTTGGACGCGTTTCAGTGTTGGATCGTAAGCAAACAAGCGGCATAGTGCTTGTAGAACGGCTGTTTTACCTACGCCATTAGGTCCGATCAGAAAGGTAAGGTCTTCAAAATCTATTTCACTAGATTCAGGACCAAAACATTGGAAGTTCGATAGGCGGATAGTTTGAAGTTTCATTCGTTTCTCCCTGTTTTAAAAAAGTTGTCCGGTGCTTCTAACAATGAGCCCATCTGCTGCCAACTTGGCAATTCTACTCGTCGCCACTGATGCCGTTGTCGATGTCTTGGATGGATTTTATGATATTGCTGATATTCATATCTTTCGCTCTCTCGTTGTATAGCGGGACGGGGTTGTAAACACTTCAACACCCATGCCCTGTTCAATGATAAACCCACTGTTGAGTATATTCGGTATAACAAACTTGGCTTCGGCTTTTAAAAATCCGTTTAAACCCATCTAATCAGCGCCATCAGTGTTCCAATTATTAACTGATGTTACGCAGTCCGTAACTTCTGCAATTCTTCATAAGCCATCTGGTTC
>NZ_DAIUEH010000120.1:0-2114 GCF_036845245.1 Methylobacter sp. | reverse complement strand
GGAGATTGATTCAGAGAAAAACAGTTCTGACTATGTGGTTGGGGCGTGCGCTTACCTTATTATGTGCTTATTAACTTTTCGACAGGCACAAAAAAAGGGTTAGATTTGACTCTAACCCTTTGTTTTATTTGGAGCTGGCGATGGGAGTCGAACCCGAGACCGGCTGATTACAAATCACGTTATTGGTATATAACTAATTGATTTTATTTGTATTTTAATATCATTTTTTTGCGTGACCTGCATAACTGAGCATAACGAATCACGACCGAAACACGCAAAATTCACACGTAAAAAATGCAAGGGCTTTATGCGTTAGTCTATTTTGGCCATTTCGATGTTCGATCAAAAGGAGGTATTCAGGTGCTACAAGCTTCGCCCATAATCCATACGCTCATGCAGTATACGCGATATATAGATAGCATTTGACGCAATTCGATAGAAAATGATGTGCCGTCCGGCCGGAAAAGTCCTGTGCTCTTTGGAAATCTCAGCTCTCCGGTGTCCAATCTGCGGATTCTGCTGGATTGTCAGCAAGGCTTTATCGAATACAGCGCGGTAAACATAAACTTGGTTTTCACCCCAAGTCTCCAAAGTGTATTGTAGAATATCAGCGAAATCGTCTTCCGCTTGTGGCGAAAGGACTAATGGCAAGTTAGGGAGTAACATCGGCGCTGACTTTTTTACCATTACGAGCGTTGCTTAACGCTTTTTCGGTGATCGCCTCCAATCGACTGGCTGAATAAATAATGCCTTCACCACGATCTAACTGTTCATCGCCTATTTGCACAGCAGTCCGGAGCTTTTCAATCTTTTTGTCTTCTTCCCACATTCGTCTGATCGCATCGCGAACGACTTCGGAAGCGTTGCTGTAAAAGCCAGTGCCTACTTTGGCTTGAAGATATAGCTCGATTTCTGGGGATAAATTGATATGCATGATTCACCTCGCTAAGTATACATAACACGTACATATAATATACATCCGAAAGGAATATATTGCACATCACGCCGAAAACTATTCCAGGGTAATCGCGAACCTAACCAGACCAGCGTACATTTACCAACCTGCATAGTTTTCTATTCATTAGGTCTTTCTTGAATAACATTTTCACAATAATCCAGTCGACTGATTAGTTAACCATAATTGGCAAGCGAATTCGCTTTTGCTTTGCTAAACAAACTTTGTTCCGGCCAGATTCCTTGGCTTCGTATAGCGCTTTGTCGGCCAGATTAAGCCAGCCACCAGACTGGGTTTCATGAGTTTTTCCAATCCAGAACAAATAGCTGCCGCAGGCTAGAAATTGCGACTGGCAGTGCATTAGTGCAGGTTATACCAAGATAGGTTGCCGCTCGCGTTGTGCCAACATATAGATACTTATCGAAAAGCTGAGGATGCAGAGTAGCCAAGCGATCGATATCGAGAAAGAATACGGCCTCAAACTCCAGGCCTTTAATATGCTGAACATCAAATACTCGAACATCGTTATCCTGCCCCATCACTTGGCCCTTGGGGCAAGCAATAACCTGGAGGTTTTCATCCGCAAGTGCGGCATTCAACGCCTCAGCAATAGACTGAACCTCACTTTCATTTTGTACAAAGATAGCAATGGACGGTAATTGACCAACAAAAAGTTCGATTTCTCTAATTCGTTGTGCCAACCATTCAACCACTGCTGCCAGCTCCGAAGCCCCTTCTAATAAAGCAGGTGCCACACCTTCGCTGTCTACATAATCAGGTAAGGTCACTCCTTGATCTGCCCCCTCTGCTGCCATGATAATGGCTCTAGCCAGGTCGTTGAGTTGTCGGCTTTGACGGTAGGAGATGGTGATCTCCGAAGGAGTACAGGAAGCGTAACGTTAGTGGAGCGGCGTACGACGACCCCCGCGTAGCCGTAGCGGTCGGGCGTTTTGACGAAGTTGTAGCGATAGCGGAAGCGCAGTCAAAATGCAAGGCCATCCGACACGGCGTCAAGTCATTACGGGAGTCATGGCGCACAGCGTAGCAACGCGAAGTTGTGCGTCGTGACGGACGGAGGACGAACGCGGGCCGCCGAAGGCATTAATTGCTAGTAGTCAGTCATATTGAAGCGAAGCGATAATTTGTGATATAGCTATTG
>NZ_DAIUEH010000119.1:0-2361 GCF_036845245.1 Methylobacter sp. | reverse complement strand
CTAAGGATCGATCATTCCGGGCATTTAACATAGGTGGGGAAAGCGGACGCTTACAAAACACGGGCGCCACAGCAAGCTGAATGGCATGGGAGATAGAGGCAACAGGAAGTTCAGTGATCATTAACAGGCCTTATGTTGGACGCTGGCTCTTAAGCTTCAGCATTGGGAATGCGGTATTCGAAGTTTCAGCGCGATAAGCCGGTGCGTTTTATCGCGTTATTTGTAAATTTCTTTACGGTGACCAATCTCGATAACCAGGATAATCAGCTCGTTATCTTCAATGCGACATAGCAATCGAAAGTCTCCTACTCGATAGCGCCACAAGCCGGAAAGCTTGCCTTGCAAGGCTTTGCCGGTTAAGCGAGGATTGTCGGTAGTTTGTAGCCGATCAAGGAGAAACGACGCAATTCTTTTTTATAGTGGCTTGTCGAGTTTTTGCAAATCCCGTTTAGCATCATCAGAAAACTTAACTGTCCAAGCCAAGCTCTTTTACCACGTCGTTTAAGTTGTGAGATATTTTGCCGCCTTCAAGATAACGCTGATAAGCGTCATCGGCTTTTTTTGCGTCTTGACTATCTTCCAGATGCTCAAGCAGCACATTCTTAATCAGTTGCGCCGGACTGATATGTTCCTGCTCTACTAACTGATTTAATAGAGTTGCTGTTTCATCATCCAATTCTAATGTCACCATCTGATTTTCTCCCTTGAGTGAAGTAGGTTAGACAACATTTTTTCGTTGCCCAATATTTTGCGCATGTTGATGTAGGGCATAAACAGCATACCCAATCTTATATCTCCGGGCTATTTATGTTCAATCAACGATGTACGGGTGATTTCCACGAACTCATAGATTTCCAGTGCCCCAACAATCGCGGATAAATTTTTCACGAATAGGTCTTCAAGCTCCCGGTTACTAATATTTCCTGTCGACACTAATAACAGTTTATAAGGCACTCCCGAAAGCAAAAACGAGTTAACGAAGTCAGCATTCTTAGTAACGACAATGCGTTGCTCCGCAACCGAAATCTCGTTGATCCGCCAATCCGGTGTACGGTTTCCAGACGGCAAATCCAAGGTATGCAAAACGTCGTGTCCCGACCATTTCAGACTTGCCGCAAGATGCTGCGGCAGCTGCGTATCGACAAGAAATTTCATGCGGCCAGTATTTCAATCCGTTTAACCTTGGCAAGACGAGAGGCAAACTCCAATGCAGCCATAATGTCTTCTCTTTCCAAGTCCTCATAATCTGCGAGAATCTCATCGACGCTCATGCCGGAACCTAGCCATTCCAGGATATTTTCAACCGGATAACGCAAGCCCCGTATAGTCGGTTTGCCATGACAAATGTTAGTATCAATCGTAATCCGCTCGGATAATAATTCAGTCATATCAGTCACCGTTTAAATAGTGTTTGTTGGTTCCCAAGCTCCAGCTCACTGCCATTAAGTTAAGCGTTGTAGGAGCGGGCCATGCCCGCGATGAAGGAACTACAACCCTGCTCGCCGCCTAAATATCGCGGGCGCGGCCCGCTCCTACGGTGTCATTGTCTTCTTAACTTAAATGGTAGTGAAGCTCCAGCTTGGGAGTTCAGTTTTGGAAGCCTGTCCTGAGCCTTGTCGAAGGGCTCCAGCAAAAATGGGGCGCGATGCGCCCTTACTTGGCTTGAAAAAGGCCGGGGATAGTCCCAGATCAGCGTTTTGCTGCCCCCAGCAGCTTTACTTTTGCATAATACACACTGCCGCCGTTTGTGATATTGTTAAATAATCAAGCCCTCCATCACCAGCAGTATTTGATATACAGTCGTTTAATTCTGTTGCATCGAGCCCGGGCTTATCGGCTCGATCAGCCATTATTTTACTTAGCCTAGTGCGTTCTGATTCGGAGGCATTACGCCAACTATCAAGTTTATCTGTTGTTGATAAAGAATTATTACGCGCTGTTAAATGACTCTTAAATTCTCTATCGAAAGCCAGCTGTCTGTTCCATTGTGCGATCACTCTGCCTGTAATTCTCTTATCTAGCTCATCATAAGTTGCATAAAGATCGGGTGGCAGGCATCCTAGCTGTTTGGCAGAAAATAAAAGGCCATAATATTTATCTTCGTCATTATATGCTGATGCCGATTTAAAACGGTAGATAGGATTATAACGGTCGTCAACCGTGAGTGTGAACGGCTTATGCCCCATATAATTCCTATGGGAATCTTTTTCATTTACATTGCCGCATAATCCTGTTAGTCCATTTTTATTTAATAAAGGATCAGATGGATTATCTTTATAAAGATAATCGGCTTTGTAATTTTTTATTAATTAGGACTTTCGCTATCCTCCTGAATAAGCCTTAATTCTAGGGTCACGCAGT
>NZ_DAIUEH010000118.1:0-2364 GCF_036845245.1 Methylobacter sp. | reverse complement strand
CGTATATCTTCAGCCGTATACAGACGTTCAAAACCTTGATAAGCGCGCTGTTGCCGTTCAATCTTTCCGGTGTCACGGTACTGCTTAATTGTTTAGTCCCACATTTAACTGGTTAGGATCGATATCAAATAGCTTAGAAATATAGTCAATACCGCCATGGCCCAGTTTCGTCGCTTCTATGCCCGCATATCGACGCTTATCCTTTTCCGACAGGGTGGTAAAAAGTCGCTGCATTTTGATTTCAATGGCTTGGTCGTAACCGATCACTTGCTTTTAACAAATAATGAGAAATCCCCCGGCTCTGCCGGGGAGACAGCAAAAGTTTGACATTTAGAGGAGTCCATCAGGAAACTCAAAAGCGTGAACCGCCAAGAACACGCTAGAGGAGTAACCTGATGGACGAGAAAGAAAGCTTAAGTCACTCGAAGTGGGAGTGCAAATATCACGTTGTGTTTATTCCGAAATGTCGGCGACGAACCTTGTATAAAGAGTTGCGATCACATTTGGAAGAGGTTTTCCGAAGGCTAGTCAGTCAGAAGGAAAGTTGGATTTTAGAGGGGCATTTGATGCCTGATCATGTGCATATGTTGATTTCGATACCACCGAAGTACGCAGTGTCGCAAGTGATTGGCTACATCAAAGGCAAAAGTGCTATCCATATGGCGCGAGTTTATGGAGAGAAAAAGCGTAATTTTGTCGGGCAGCACTTTTGGGCACGCGGTTATTTTGTTTCGACGGTTGGTCGGGATGAGACCATGATCCGAGAATACATCCGCCACCAAGAACAAGAAGACCAGAGGATTGAACAATTGAGTCTTTGGAACTGAACGCCACCTTTAGGTGGCTATTATATTGGGGCCGCGTTAGCGACCCCGTTTACCGCTTTGAGCGGTTCACAACATAAAGCCCCCGGCTTTGCCGGGGGATATTTACTCTTTCGCTGGGTAAAGTGCTTTATTATCGTCGATTCGCTTTATCAATTCAGAGAAGTTGTTTTTGGCAATATCCTAAGCAGATTGGCGGTTACCGACGAGCGTTTTTGGAACCGTATGAAGACGCCATCAAGGCCCAGTTAGTCGATCATCCGTCGATGACCTTGAAAGAATTGCAGTCCTGGTTAGAAAGTGAACAGGGCTTGATTATGTCCATCTCAGCGATCGACAAATTTGTCCGTCAAAAATTGGGCTATCGCTATAAAAAAACCGTGTTCGCCAGTGAACAGCAACGTGACGATGTCGCGCTAGCCCGAGAGCAATGGCAAGCGTGGCAGAAAAGCTGCGATGTGTCAAAACGGGTATTTCTGGATAAAACCAGTGCTTCAACCGAGTTGATCCGACGCTATGGGGCTGTGCTGTAGTTGGTGCCCGGTGTGTAGATACGGCACCGTCGGGTCATTGGCAGACGCTGACGTTTATTGCCGGTTTACGGATGGACCAGCTCACGGCGCCCTGGTGCTTGATCAGGCCATGAATGGCGACGCTTTCAAAGAGTATTTAAGCTCGCAGTTGGGGCCCACGTTAAGGCCCGGCGATATCGTCATCTGCGATAATCTACCGGCTCATAAGGTCGCGGACGTTCAGGAACTGATTGAAGCCAGAGGCGCGACGATGAAATACCTGCCGCCTTATAGTCCTGACCTGAACCCGATTGAACAGGTCTTTGCCAAACTGAAAGCCTTGCTACGCAAGGCGGCTGAACGAACGGTTGATCAGCTTTGGCAAGCTATCGGCCAGATCATGGATCAGTTTCACTCTGATGAGTGCCTGAATTATTTTAACAATTCAGGCTATGTTTCTAACTAACGAACGCTGCGAGACAGGAGTCGAGTAGTCCCCAGAAGCGATAGTGCATGTGTTTTCACGCAGCTTGCGAAGTGAAAATGCAGGCTTTCCGAAATCGCGTCGAGTCATTGGAGAGCATGTGAGCTACCCCTTGTTGGGTAGCGATCGAGTGACCAGGACGGCTGGGGCAGCCGCAGGCATTAGCGGTCGCGTAATTTTTGCCGCTTGTTGGGCTGGGAGGCCCATAAAAGCTTTCGCAAAAATAGCGACTCCCCGGGAAATGCTCTAGTAGATTCCTTTGCTCCTTTGCGGTTCGAGTGAACTCGATGTAGAGAAAGTGCAAGTTTTCGTACTCTGTTTTCACAGCCGAGTCAAAAGTAGCGCACGCCTCGAATTTATTGACTATTTCGCTTCGGATTTTTAAATCCAATTCGTTAAAGCTCACGAGGGTTCTTTCTTCATCTATCGATACATTTTCTGCCAATTTTGATTCGATGAAGACTGATGAGTTCGAGGTCCCCCTGAGTCAGACTAGTAGTCAGTCATATTGAAGCGAAGCGATAATTTGTGATATAGCTATTGG
>NZ_DAIUEH010000117.1:0-2650 GCF_036845245.1 Methylobacter sp. | reverse complement strand
CCGACCCGTCGAAAGTTTTGCAATGGCCGTCCGGCGACAGCATGCCCGCTTGGGAAAAATTAATGCTCAAAGCCGGAGCCAGCATTAAATTAACACCTCCGGCCAAGGCCAACCGGCATTCGCGCTGCTTGAGGCTTTGGCAAGCCAGGTGCACGGCGGTCAACGACGACGAACAGGCGGTGTCGACCGCCATGCTCGGACCGGTAAAACCCAAGATATAGGACAACCGGCCTGCGGCGGCACTAAATGCATTGCCGGTGCCGTAATATGCGTCAATCGCCTCGGCATCGTCGCCGCCCAACAGACGCAAACCATGATCGTACGCGCCTATGCCGACAAACACGCCGGCCGCGCTGTCAAACAATTGCTCGGCGGATTGACCTGCATTTTCCAACGCTTCCCAGGCAACTTCCAACAGCAAACGCTGCTGCGGATCGAGCGATAAGGCTTCACGCGGCGAAATGCCGAAAAACTGCGGATCGAAATCGTAAACGTTTTTTAAATAGCCGCCTAAAGGGCTGGAGATTTTTCCCGATTGATTCGGTTCAGCCGAAAAATAATCCTGCTGGCTCCAATGGTCGGCAGGAACCTCCGCCATCGCATCGATACCTTCGCTCAAGGCTTGCCAGTAGCGTTCCGGCGTATCGATGCCCCCAGGAAGGCGGCAGCCCAAACCGACAATGGCAATAGGCTCGGATTGGATGATTTCCCGTTGCGGGCCTAATTGTTCGGCCAACAGCGCCAATTTGACTGCGGAAAACTGCGCCATTCTTTGTGCTAAATTATCTTCTGCCATGAGAATTTGTGGTTGCTGGAGTTTGGTAACGGCTCAACGGATGCTGAATTTACGAATAGATTGATTAAACGGATTTAATATGACTTTACATAATAGAACAAGCATTCAAATATTCTTAGTTGCCTGAAGGTTTTTCATTCACCACGAAGGCACGAAGGCACGAAGATAAAAAACTTCGCGTTCTTCGTGCCTTCGTGGTGAATAATATATTTAAAATTGTTTTTCAGATTATATAGGCCAACCGATCAGCCTTCGGCCAATAACGGGCCGTATCCAAACTCCGGTCTTCTTCCTTAAACTGTGCCAATAACAGCGGTTCAAACCGTTCCCTGTGATCGCCCAAGCGGAATTTGCACATCATCGCACGCATCTCGTATTTTCTAAAACCGGCCATCAATGCCTGTTTCTCAACGTCCGTTAAATCGGGATGCCAAAAATCGATGATCAACACCGTACGCGGCTTATCGCTACGATTCCAGACTTCATGTTCGAATGAGTCTTCAAAAATAAAAACCTCGCCATTACGCCAATGCAGCAAATTGTTCTCAACCCGCATTTCACAGTCTTCCGGCACATCCAAACCTAAATGCGCACGTAACCGAAAGGCATCGATACTGCAATGAGCGATAAGATGAGAGCCTCCGGCCTGACGTGAAAACAGACAATCGCCCCAAGGATAATCAAAACAATGTTCCGGCAAGCTTTTTACGATTTCGACTGTTTTCGGGCAATATTTTTGAAAATCATGAATAGGCGTTCCCATGTAATACATAGGGATCACCGACCACATATTTGCAGCGGCCAAACCGCCTTCGTAACCTAGAAAATCGCATTCTGCCGGTATATTTAAGATTTCATCCCGAATCGTCGCAAAAGCGCTCTCAAGCTGGGCAGCCCAAGGATAATCGGCTTTATCGTGTACCGGCTGGTAGTTAAGGCCGGGGAAAAGCGGCAATACATTCGGTTTTTGCATGTCGTTGACAATTGCCGGTATTTCACCCGCCAATGTCCGCAAGAAAACTTTGACCCTATCCAGTGAAGAATCGCCATCCATGATCGCGTCCCAATAACCGCCTTGCTGCATAATATGGACAATATCTTTTTGTAGCTGTCCTTCGCGTGTTTCACAATCATCAGGTACCATGCAATGCTCCTAGTTCATTAATTGTTGAGTAACTTCATCATCGGAACTGTTTTCCAATGCGTCTAACAAGCCGCTAAGCTCGAATAAATCCTGGTCTTTTTGCAGTTTATCGACAGGCTGATCCTGCTTTTTATCGGCGATTGCCAACACCTGTTCAGCCAAATGTTTGCCCAAAACCTCCAAAGTCGGGTAATCGAAAATCAAAGTCGAGCGCAGCTTCTTCGCCGTAGCATTATCCAGACGATTCTTTAACTCTACCGACATCAACGAATCCAGTCCAAAATCGAACAGGCGCTGCCGGGATTCGATAGGCGTGGATTTAGGCAAAGCCAGTACGGTGCAAACCTGCTCGCGCAGCCATTCATTCAGGTAATCGCGTTGTTGCTCCGCAGGCTGCGCATTGAGTCGCTCGATAAAGCTTAGTTCAGATTTTGCTAAAGTTTGAACTTGCACCAAATTATTAAGCAATGCCGACGGATAATTCCGACTGAACTGCGGCCAATCGATTTGCATTAACGCAACCTGGAGTGAATTGTCGTTCAATAACTGCAATAAGGCCTGTAATGCCGTTTGTGGGTTAATTGGCTCGACGCCTTGAGTTTGCCAATGGTTGGCATTTACCGATAAACGCGCCGCCATCCCGACCTCGCCCCAGGGCCCCCAGTTGATGCTCAGGGCCGCCAGCCCTTGCAGCCTTCGCTGATGCGCCA
>NZ_DAIUEH010000116.1:0-2799 GCF_036845245.1 Methylobacter sp. | reverse complement strand
CTCATCTTTAATACAGCATAAAAGGCTTGCGCCTTTCTTCATGACACACTAGCCCATATGGAGCTTCCAGAATACCGGATGATCAGAGCTATGAAACCCTGGATTCCGCAGGCCCTATCCCTATCCAGGCTACTGGCTATATGTACACGGAATAACTGCGTTCGATCTTAGTGTAGCCGTTTTACGACGGTGTAAGTCTATGTCAGGAAAGGGAGTTTGGTATAACCGGCAGGTATGGATCCTTCCCGATTAACAGTTATTCTGATTGCTCCAGGGTATTTAAGTCGATGACAACAAGATTTAAATGTTTGCCATACTCATCTTTTTCGTTAGAATGCAGCGCCCTTTCAGATATATTTTATATTAGAAGAGGCTATCGTTTGATAGCGTTCCCTTCAAGGCGCATCATTCGGCAGGATAGGATGAATGCCCATTTAAATATTTTTTCTTCCCGAACTTTAAGTACTGAACAGGCTTCCAGATGAGAATAGGCTTGATAGATGGTTTGGTACTGTCTTAATGCCGCCGCTTAATCTCCGCCGCCTGTATAACAATAATAAAGAGGAATACCACCTTATGCCTAACATCAAAACTATCGCTCTATCGGCGATGCTTGTCCTGCTGATAGGATCGGCCATGGCCGACCCATCGCCAACCGCTACTGCAACACCTCAAGCCGCCGGTCAAGCTTGTCCGACCGGTGAGTACGATGCGAATTATCCCGGCGTACCGGCGCAATGCGTTAAATGCGCTGCTCCCGGTTGTCCTTCCTGCCACAGCGAACGCACCCAAGAGACCGTTGCTGCTACTGATGCTGCTGAGCGTAATTGCCCACCCGTCAAGCCTCACTGAATCAGGAGATAATTATGTTCTATTTCAACACGCGTACTACCTTGCTGGCGCTAATCGCCGGCTTAAGCTCAATGCCGGCACTGGCCGAAACCTACGACGTGCCGCCCGATCCGGCCTGCGTCTACCGGGAAACCGACCTTAAAACCTTCGGCGGCCAAGCCTATGCAGCCCCCAAAGAAATTAGGTCTGTTAACGGCCAACTCACCGCCGAGTTGAATGTCGTTTTTACCAATTCCGAAGAAGCCAAAAAAATTAAAAAAAACGAAGAAGTTAAAATCGCCGGTTGCAAAGTCAGCCTGCGTTCTTATAACGGCGATCTGGTTGGACCGACCCTGCGCGTCAAGCCCGGTGATACCTTGAACATCACACTCAACAACCAGTTGGGCCAAACCGGCAAAGCCAAACCGGAAGAGCTTTGCAATAATCCCCATGACGCTTTCGGCGGCTCGCCGCTACCCGATAATTTCAATTGCACTAATCTGCACACCCACGGCATGCATGTTTCGCCGAGCGGCAACGCCGATAATATTCTGGTCAAGGTGCCGCCGGTTAAATACACGCCGGACAAAAAAAGCGACAGCGGTCTAAGCGCCAACCCCAGGAAAATCGAAATCAAAATCCCGAAAAACCATAGCCCCGGCACCTACTGGTATCATCCTCATGTGCATGGATCGACCGGCGTCCAGGTCGGCAGCGGTATGGAAGGCGCTATCATCGTTGAGGACGATCCCGCCAAAACGCCGGAGTCGATCATGAAAGCCAACGCCAATGAAAAGATCTTCATGCTGCAAACCATCCCCTACGACGATACCGGCAAGGTCAACGATTTCCTGGCCTTGGGCGACGACCGGGCTTTTGTGCGCAACCGCTACCTGTTGGTCAACGGCCAAATCGCGCCGACCATCAAAATGCGTCCCGGCGAAGTGCAACGCTGGCGTTTTATCGACAGCTCATTTAACCGCACCGCCCAACTTACGCTGGAAAAGCACGATTTGCACGAAATCGCCGTGGACGGTAATTATTTAAGCCAAGTGGATACCTGGGTGAATAATTGGGAACAAAAAGACTACTGTTGCACCGGCAATTGGGACCAGGAGAAAACCTTCAAGCTGAAACGGCAAGCCGTAGAATTAATACCCGGCAGCCGTAGCGACGTGCTGGTGCAGGCGAGCAAAACGCCCGGCCGTTACAAACTGGCTGCCGATACCTACATCAGCGGCCGCTTGGACCCGTCCACAGCGAGTTTTACCGACTATGTGGTCGCCTGGGTCGAAGTGGAAGGCGAACCGGTTGCAGACACCGGCTTGCCGACTAACGAAGAAATGGCGAAACTGTATCCTTATAACGACATTAAAAACAGCAATGTCAAATACAACCAAATCGCCACCTTTAACCGCGACCAGCCGATAGGCGGCAACGATGGCGGCATCGCCTGCAACCCGGAAAGGGACAAAACCCCTTGCTATCCGATAGGCTTCCAGGTCAACGGCCATGTTTTCGATGCCAACCAGCCGCGCGTACTGGAGCTGCGCCCCGATGCCGCTGAATTGGCTAAAGTCCCGGAAGACAGCAACGGCCCGCAAACCGGTACCGACAGTTGGATCATAAGTTCCGCCGATCCGACCCGGAACCATGTCTTCCATATCCACACCAACGACTTCCAAACCACCCGCACCGACCCGCTCGGCAAAACCGAAACCCTGTGGCGCGACAGCCTGCTTGTCAAATACGGCCAGCCGCAAACCATCCTCACCCGTTATGAAGATTTCGACGGAACGACGGTGTTGCATTGTCATTTATTGTCTCATGAGGATATGGGGATGATGCAGGTGATTCAGTTTAAAAGGCGGGATATGGGGATGGCTGGGTATTAAGTACTGAGAGCGGTTACACTGCTGTTTTTAGGCGGGGTAATCATAACTATAATGAGTGATAACTAGGAATTAT
>NZ_DAIUEH010000115.1:0-3232 GCF_036845245.1 Methylobacter sp. | reverse complement strand
CCTCGTTCAACAACTGAGAAAACCATCGCTTGAAATGGTTCTTGCGTAAGTCCTAGCATTGTAAAACCGACCCTCGTCCGGGATCGGCGGCGCCTGCACGAAAAGCACTGGCACATGCACGCCATCGCCGCTGGGATTATTGTCGGCAGGGTGAAGAGAACAGAATCGCTGCACCAACATGGTTTTGCCATTGTTGGTATCCCCAACCACCAGCATGTTTGGCATCCGATGCGAGCGAGGATAGACTAGCAAATCTTCCAACTTGGCCAATACGACTTTTGCCCTTGGATAACCGATCCAGCGAGGAGAGCGAATCTTTTCAATTCTCTCTGCATTGCTTAGGTCCAGCTGATTGGCTGCCGAGTCATTCAAGTGGCTCACGTCAAATCATCCATTTCATCGAAAGGCAAGATAACGGGCGTCGTAACGGTAACAGATACCGGTGCTAACTCAGATTTTTCCACAGATTGAGTGATACTTGGACGAATTGCCTCTTGCGCGAATTTACGACGCTGAGCCGTCCGCCGTGCTGCCACGGTCTTGGCTTGGGCATTCTGCTCGATTTCTCGCATTCGCCCGTAAGCATCAAAAATTGCTCGCTCATCAATATGTCTGCGCCCATCCGCTTTGCTTTGTCGTTTTGCTTCCCGCAGCTCCCAAATACTGATCGGCGGGTGGGACGTATTCCGGTATGGAACCGGGTAATAGACATTGACCTCTGGATCATAAAACCAGATGGTACTGATGTCGCGCAGGTCACGCCGAAACATAAACTTGCGCTTGTATTTTGGAGCAACCGGATCTGCTGCGTTGATCCAGCGCCGCAAGACATCATGATAGTAGTGGATTTCGTCGATCACGACCCCATAATCCTGAACCGTTCGCTCTTCGTATGGCATTAAGTCGAGCCTCAAGCGATCCTCGTCCATAATCCGTGTCGGCAGCCCACGGCCTGGCATGTCTTTAGTACCGAACACGCCTTGCTGGCACTTTTCCAAAGGAGACATGTTGATACCCGAATGAACACGCTGGTGGTAAACGTTTACGATAAAAGTCACCAGCCATTCTTCGAACTCTGTCAGAGTCAAAGCCGCCTTGGCTTCGGAATCATAATCGCCTCGCTCGCGCGGATTCGAAAACGTGGTGCCGGGCAAGGTATGGATTTCTTGAGCAAATGAACCAAGTAATCGTTCGATATGCCCACCGAAGTGAGGCCGTGCTACCGGACGCCATTCAATATCAACGCCATACTCCAGGCAAGCACGCTGAAGCATATTGCCGCGAAATTCGCGAGCATTATCCATATGCAATTTCCCTGGTATGCCCCAACAGGGCCAGTCACCTTTGATGTCGTGTTTCGACAGCCAGGCATCTTTTGGCAAAATTGCATTCGCCAAACATTGGCCTGCGGACAAAGCTCCAGGATGATCAAATGATACATAGAATCCTGCGACCATACGGCTAAAGACGTCAATCGCCAAAGTAATCCACGGTTTGCCTACCGGTCGTCGATACACGTCATCGACGAGAATGATGTCCAGTGGTGTGTGATCGATCTGCAACACGGCAAAGGGCCAATCTGCACCGGGAAACTCCCCTTCAACTGGCGAATAAGCTTGATCGGCCGCTTTCCAGCCCTTGCGTTTGACCATAACATATTCGTCTGCTAACGCCTTCAGGCGGTTGCGTACAGTATTATCATGCGGAGGATTAATGCCGGCATTAACGCAACGCCTCCGAATTTCATTACAAACTTTTTGTTGGGATTTTCGCTGTTTAGTTAGATAGTCGCTTTCGACCACGGCCTGAATGATAGTTTCGACTTCGGCCGATAATTTGGTAGTGCCTTTATCGCTTCTGCTGCGGGGAAATAGTGACGTAACCAGTCCAGTCGCTTCATAACGTCGAATCCAATCATAGAGCGTATTTTCATGGTGTTCGAATTCTTTAGCCCGTGCAACAACATCCTGCCGACTGCGGTATGGCATATCAAGTAGCGGTCGAATGACCTCGAAGCGCTTGACAGCTTCCTCCCACGCATCATCAGGAGTAGAAACCAAATCCGGTCTGGCTCCTCCCAATGGAGCAACAACTGCCGGAGCGAGATCGCCTACTTTGGCATGACTAACTTGCCGAGTCTCATCATCCTCAACAAGCACTTCATTTAGATCGATAATATGAGTAATTCGGTGCAACCGGTCGCGGTAAAAAACAGCGGCGCCGGGCTGAAGTTGCAATAGTTTATGTGGCGCACTCATTTGTGTAAGGCCCAAATTGGGCTATTCATAGTAAGCTTAGTATCCATGTCAAACCCTATTTGCCGCGTTCCTACCATATACCAGAGCGACGGTAATAGCTTTGTCTGGTTCCATTCGTCTTGAAATATTCTGCCAAGCAATTCCGCCGGGGTCGTATTGCGCAGCTGTCGCATCTGTTCATCCAATATATCCATATGCGCTTCCTCCGCTGGTCCTTGTCTTACAAAAGAAAGCAAGAATTTCGCATTCTCCAGATAAAGCGTACGAATTTCCACTTCAGTGATGATCTTAAAGCGCCATCCATGAGAGCGAGCGAATCGCACTGCCGCACGGAACTTAGGCCGCAACTCAGGCCAATGCTGCGCCAGCTCGGAACGGTATTTGACCTCGTACAGCACTTTGCTATGATGATCATGCAGCTTGAACGTAGCAAGCACATCGGGCGTATAACCATGCGCACCACCTTTATCATCAACCCAGTTAACAACCAATGGTTGAACTTCGAACGTTTCAATAGCGGGATCAAACTCCAGCAAAGTGATAAAGTCACGCTCCAGCGTTGATTCGAACATAGCTTGGCCTTCGGCCTTGCGATGCGCGGCGATACCCGTCACGTTGCGGTAGTTTTTGGGGATTTTGCGCACGGGCATGTCATACTCACTCAGTACACTATAGCGCTGTAAAATGCATTCTAGTACAAAAGATCGGTGTATTATAGTAGCGCTGATCGTTGTAAAAAGTGAGAAATAATTGCTTCTTGGTACAATTTAGCAATGTAATTGTCAAAAACGTAACCACAACCGGAGTTCAAAGCTTGCTTTGAATTGAAATTAGCCGTCAATCTACGAGGTTAATGCATGAATACAGCAGAAAAAATTTATCAAGAAGTCCAAAACTTTCCAGAACCTTTGGCTTTAGAAGGTAAGCGTCCGCTTTCCCCACCTATGTTAAATGCCCGGAATGATCGATCCTTA
>NZ_DAIUEH010000114.1:0-3434 GCF_036845245.1 Methylobacter sp. | reverse complement strand
TAAAAATTATGCTCAGTCCGTTATTATGCTGAGTAAGTATCGTAAACCGACTGCGCGCCTGGCTTTCCACGCTGCCGGCTTTGCATAATTTTAAAGACCCTCCAAGAACCTTAGAAGGTCATCCGAAGGGTGATAGCGCACCTGCCCAATCTCTGGCGGTAGTGCGATCTTGGCTAGAGCCCGTTCCTTCATGGATAGATCAGCCTCAATGTAACCGTGTGTGGTCACAGGGCTTTCATGGCCCAGCCATAAAGCGATGATGGTGATGTCTACGCCAGCTTGCAGTAAGTGCATGGCCGTTGTATGTCTCAAGGTATGCGGCGTTACGCTACGACCTTGCAATTGTGGACATTGGTTCGCCGCCAAATTTACTGCCAGAGCAATCCGTTCGGCTACATTTGAGCGTGTCATAGGTAAGCCTTGACGAGTCGGCACTAAAGCTTGTTCTGCCTTCAAATTGGCGAACACCAGCCAGTGCCGTATTTTGGCGGCAGTCTCTTTCCATAGAGGTACAGTCCGTTGTTTGCGGCCCTTACCATGCAGGCGTACTGAAGGTGATACGGTTAGTTCAACATCGGCCACTCGGATACCAATCAACTCCGATACCCGAGCGCCGGTGTTATAAAGCAGTGTTAACAAAATATGATCCCGACAGCCACACCAATTTTGTTTATCGGGCGCTTCCAGCAAAGCTTGCATTTCCTCGCGCGACAGGAAGCTCAGCATAGGCTTTTCAAAGCGCTTCATCGGAATTGCCTGAATTTGCTGGGTCAACAGCAAGGCTTCAGGACATTGCAAAGCCACATAATGGGCAAAAGCCCGTATAGTCGCTAAACGAGCATTACGGGTTCTGACAGAATTGTGGCGTTCGGATTCCAGGTATGTAAGGAAGTTAAGTATCAAGGTCAAATCAAAGTCGACCAGAGCAAGCTTGGCAGGTGGCTTACCTATTTCGCGTTCGGCATAACACAGTAGCATTCGAAAAGTATCACGGTAAGCAGCGATAGTTCTGGGACTTGCATTCTTCTGCTGCAACAATCGATCGGCAAAAAAGCGTTGAACCAAGGCGGCAAATTCGGCAGGATTATTCAGCAGACAGTTCATGGCTGACCTCCTGAGCATATCGATGAAAACGTTCGGCCGCGATAGCCATCAGTTCTGGAATGCCAGTGAAATACCAATAGGTGTCGCTAACCCGAGCGTGTCCGACATAAGTTGATAACGCCAGCACGGCGTGGTCAACATCAACACCCTGTTGATAAAATCGCAACAAGCTATGCACTATAAAGGTATGTCGAAGATCATGCAGGCGATGATGTACATAATCGCCACGCGGCTTCCAGCCAAGTTGACGGCAAATCGTCTGTAAAGCATATAAGATGTTTGCTCGATTAACTGATTGACCGTCATCGGACAGGAAAAATCGATTGCAGATGGGATGCGGTATAATCTGATCACGTAACCGGGCATAGTCGTTTAGCGAATGAGTGGTGCTTGGATGCAGTGGCACCCAGCGACTCTTGAGAAACTTAGCTTCATGAATACAAAGTACTCCAGCATCAAGATCAACATCGCTACGAGAAAGCCAGGTCGCTTCTGAAATGCGCAGTCCGCTTGAGGCCAGTAGTCCGAAAATAGTGCGACAAGTGGCAGGGCGTAAACCGTGTCGAGATATGAGATTATCGGTTGCATTGAGGAGTGCAATCAGTTCGACTTCGGTATAGATATGCGGAATAAGCCGTCGGTGAGCCGGGCCAAATAATCCTGATGGGGGAATCTCCGTGGACGGATCAAGTCGCTGGCAGAATCGGGCAAAACCGCGTAAAATTTCAATGCGCCGTGCTCGGGTGATGGGATGATCTCGTTTTGAATCTTGAGCCCATTGCATAGCAAGAGCCATCGTCAGGCTTTGCTGATCGCCACTGGCATCAGCAAAGCGAGCGAATCCTTTTAGGACTGTTTCATCAATAGTCAGTTTATAACCAAGGCCGTGTCGTTGAACTAAGTACGCCTCAACCCGTAACAGCTAAAAATTAGAACTCCCAGGCCAAGGTAACGCCACAGCCCGTAAGCGTTCAAGATCGACACGGGCATAGGTCTTTGCCGTATCAAGGCTTTGATGTCTCAGCAAGTCTGCAATTTCCTTGATGGACGCGCCCGCCTTTTGTAGACGTGTCGCGGTGGTTGAGCGCAGAACATGGGTATTGCAAAATTGATTGCGCAGGCCGCAACGAGTAAACGCACGATTCATTGCATTACGAATAGCGGGCACAAATAACGGCTGATCAAAAGGGGCTCGATGCCTGACAAACAGGATTCGACTTGATGTCAGTGGTCGGCCTTTAAACAGATATTGTGCAATAGCTTGCCCCGTAGATACTGGGAGTGGCAACTGCTGCACGCGTTTACTCTTATTACTACTGATGGTTAGCGTTGCGTTACGCCAGTCCACGGAATCTAGCTTTAAATAGGTCACCTCATGACCGCGTAACCCAATATCCAGCAAGCAACGGGCAATGGCATAATCGCGCATACCGACCCCGTACGTACAATCGAATGCCTTTAGAAATGCATCGACTTGTGTGTCGGATAGCACCTTGGGCAAGGTTGTAGGTGACCAGGATGCTATCCTTGGAATAAAGGCTGACAAAACGGTAGTGGGTTCGCCCTGTAAAGCGCAGAAGCGTAAGTAGCTGCGCAAACTGGCGCCGACGACTTCCAGTGATGCTGGTCGCCATCTCAAAGCCATGTGTTGAAAAAATGCATCAATATCAGCGCCCGTAATTTGCGCGATAACAGGCGCTTCTGAGCAAAATCGATGTCTAAGAAACGCACCAACATGCTGGCAACGGTTCACACAGGTCTGCGGTGACATACCGCAAATATTCAGCAAGTAATCAGTGAATCGTTCAAGTTCCGCTTCTATCGGACTTTTGGTGATAACTGAATATTGTTGTGGCAAAAAAGTGAGCAAGTGCTTTAGCGCTGCTCTATCCATTTTAATGGAGTCACTGGAAATAGCAGAAGCGGAGGTTACCAAAAGCAGATCATGAAGGTAGCGGTGAATGACCGCCTGATTAATGCTTTGCAATCCCACATCTTCAGCATTTAGCCAGCAACCGAAATGAATTACACAGTTAACATAGCGCTCAATGGTATACCTTGCATAGTGCTGGGCATTTAATGCTTCAACATAGGGGATGGCAATGCTGCCGAGCGGATTATCGACAAGCGAATCCAGGTGGGTAAGATCCGCCAGATGGGCTTTAGTAAACATGGTTTATTCCTGAAGTAAGTAAAGAAGCTACAGGAAACCACCAAATTATTATGCTGAGTTAAAATCAGTCATGAGGAACTGTAAATCGCGCCGTTAACCGGCTTTACAGTTGGCTATAGGCGAACTATGCATAATAACGGACTGAGCATAATTTTTA
>NZ_DAIUEH010000113.1:0-3479 GCF_036845245.1 Methylobacter sp. | reverse complement strand
TTATTTTAACCCTATAAAGAGGGGTGCCATGTCGATTATTTAGGAAAGATGTCTATTTATAACATCCCCCTGATTGGCATAATTGGATTGTGAGCTTGAAATCACTAAGAAGTTGGGTAACGGCTAGCATTTAACTGGCACAAGCCAAATTATATTCGTGTTAGGACTTTCGCAAACCTAGCCGAATAGGTTATGTTAACAAGTATGATCACGAAACAATGTTACGTAGAATACTTGATCTGCACACCGATCAACTACACCTGCTTCAACCTGTCCGAGCATTTAGAGCACATCAGCCACGATGTGGTAAGCAACTTCTTGAAACAGAGCCGGATCACGGCGCGGGAGATTTGGGAGCTGGTCAAAGAACTGATCAAAAATACGGAAGACTCGTTCTTGATCCTTGACGACAGCGTACAATGCAAGCGCTATTCCAAATCGATCGAGTTGGTCAAGACACAGTATAGCGGCGCGGTGGGCAGCTTGGTGCGAGGCATCGGCGTAGTGAACCTGATTCACAGTGACGTCCATGAACATTATCCGGTCGATTACCGGATTTATAACAACGCCGCCGACGGCAAGACCAAGAATGACCATTTTAAGGACATACTCCTCAACGCCATTGCCAACAAAGGCCTCCAAACGAAGACAGTGATGTGTCAACACTTTTCCGGACACACGGTTAAACAGCTTTTTGCTGCAATTCGTAGTCTACGGGTGACAAATAGCCATTGGCGGAATGGAGACGCTCGCGGTTATAAAACACTTCAATATATTCGAACACCGCCTGTTTAGCCTCAGAGCGGTTTTGATAGGTCTGATGATGTATCAATTCGGTTTTTAGGGTATGAAAAAAAGCTTTCCGAAACCGAATTATCCCAGCAGTTCCCCTTACGGCTCATGCTCTGCCGGATACCCTGCTGATTTAACAATGCCCTGTGACTTTCCGACGTATACTGGCTGCCCCGATCAGTATGCCATAGCAATGCCTTATCCGGTTTGCGCTTCCAAACCGCCATCATTAACGCATCGTTCACCAGTTTGGCTCGCATATGCTCGGCCATTGACCAACCCACCACTTGCCGGGAATAGAGATCAATCACTACCGCTAAATACAGCCAGCCTTCCTGCGTATAGATAGTGGGGATGTCGCCGACATAGACCTGATTGGGTAGATCCACGGAAAATTGACGATCCAGATGTTGGGTGCAATAGGTTGATCGTGCTTGGAATTGGTCGTCGCTTTGAATCGACGTTTGGTTTTACAGGCTAACCCGGCTTCCCGCATCAATCGACCGATGCGCCGACGACTGACCGTCCGGTCCCAACCTAATAAAGCCGCCTTGAGGCGACGAGTACCGTAGCTTGCCCGGCTCTTTTCAAATTCAGTTTGAAGGACAATTTTGAGATCGGCATCGTCTTTTTCGCTCGCGAGGGGATCGCGATGCAACCAGTCGTAGTAAGCACTTCGGGAAACTTGTAAGAACTGACACATCGCATCCACGGCAAACTCGGTCGTATGCTGTTTGATCCAGGCGTACTTCACCGTTGCTCCTTGGCAAAATACGCCGCTGCTTTTTTAGCAGATCACGCTCCTCGGTGAGCCGGACGACTTCTTTTTTCAGCCGCTTAAGTTCGTCGTACAGATGTTCGTCGGTTCGTAACGTTTTATCGCTTTCTTTAGGGCGGCTGTATTTGCCAATCCAGGTATGCAGGGTATTGACGTTGATTCCGAGATCTTTGGCTACCTGGGTGATCGGTTTATCAGAGTCGTTCGCCAGCTGGACCGCTGAGGCTCTGAATTCGGCTGTATAGCAGGGGCACCTCATTAAAATGGAAGTTATTTAGAATCAATAAGCTACAAGAACAAAAACTGCCAAAAAATAACACTAAAAACTTTAACTTATTGATTTAACGATACATCTAAAAGTCAAATGAGGTGGCCCGGGCTGTATAGGTGTTTGGTGTTTTGGGATTCATTTCGACTCACACTTTTTTGAGAGTATTTTAAAAAATGTGTCCGGTTTAGTGTAGCCACATCAGTTATTTATGGGCACAGATGACCGGTTCCAGGCCACCGATTCGGCTGTTCAGCTACACAACGGGGCGAGGAGGACAACACGCGCAGCCGCTCTATGACGGTATCAAGCCCGGCGCAGTGCTGATGAGTGACGGCTATGAAGTGTATAACACTCTTGTGGCGGTTGCACGGAGCAATTCACCTCGGTTGCTGGGCGCATGCACGCCGCTCTTTTGTTGAAGCAGAGGCGGTTATTCCCAAGACCGCACGTCGCCCGGAACAACTGGTGACGCAGTTTATTGCGGCGATTGGCGAACTGTATGCCATTGAGGCTAAGACGAAAGAACTAAGCAAACCCGTTTTGATCAAGATCGAAGGGTTGCTGGTACTGCATCTGCATGCGGTATCCCCCCGGCAGTTTGCTGGGCAAGGCCTTGCATTATCTCTCGTCGCAATGGCCGAAACTGATTCGCTTTGTTGAAAACGGCACCTGGCCTATTGATAACAACCTCTGCGAAAACGCCATACGCCCGTTTGTTGTCGGTCGCCGCAATGGGTTGTTCTGCGACACGGTGGCCGGTGCCCATGCCAGCGCAAATCTCTACTCGTTCATCGAAACCTGCAAGGCCAATGGCATCGAGCCCTATACCTATCTGGTTGAGTTGTTCTGTCAGTTGCCCTTGGCAAAAACCGTCGAAGACTTCGAAGCATTGCTGCCTTGGCACCTCCCCAACCCAGCGACCTAATTAAACTCGTAAGTTTTTGTTCGTAAATTCAATAGCGTAGTTTAAAGGGCGCTTACTTTTAAACGAACAGTAGCCGCATAAAAAAATCATTTTATTAAGCGCGCATTCACTAGTAAGTGATTAGAATCGACTCAAAGTCTAAGGCAAAAATTAGATATTTTAGTTCTAGCCTTGCTTTAGTATTCGTTGGTGACGATGATTTCTAAGATGAAAAATTGAATGATTAAATTCTTCAAGGAATGGTTTACATGAAACGCTTGTTAAGATTGTCCGTTGTTGGCTTAGTATTCATATTACAAGGGTGTGCTGTTTATCCTTACGCTCCTCCCGCTTATAACGGATATTATGGTTATGGATATCCGTCGTACGTATACCGGCCTTACGGGAATTTTGGTTGGGGTGGCGGTTACAACAGAGGCTTCGGCGGGGGCGGCCATCATGGCTGGGGACGCGGACACCGCTGACATTTATTGGTGTTAAATTTGACCATGAAAGCCATCATCGCTTTTACATAGCCTGATAAACAGAATCTGAAAAACGGTCTATATTGGATCGCTTAATAATGGTTTATTTTCATTTATTCAGAACTGATCCGAAATTGGCCGTACTCATGGATTTTTAGGATAATTCGCTGTTAGTATCCCGTTTATTTATTATATTTAGGACTTTCGCAACCCTAGCCAAATAGGTTATGTTAGCAGGCATGATCACGA
>NZ_DAIUEH010000112.1:0-4087 GCF_036845245.1 Methylobacter sp. | reverse complement strand
CTAGTTGATCATATTTCGTGAAGAGCCACTGTATCGCCTTGGGAACCGCTTCGGAGCGATCGCTGTCCTTCGGGATATTCTCTGACTTTAAGCAGCACTGCTTATACTTTTTGCCGCTGCCACAGGGACAGGGATCGTTACGCCCGAGCTTTTTCATATATTGAATACGTTCATAAAGAGAGTGTTGATTACGAAGCTTGATTTACATTCCGCTGTTCAGCCAGATACGCGAAAAATGTTCGGCGGCCAACGCCGAAAATATCACACACCTCGGAAGCTGTTTTCTCGGTTTTCTCATACAAGACCCGTGCGTTCTCCAACTTTGTAGCATCGGTTCGAGGTCGTCCTCCCGATTTCCCGCGTGCCTTGGCGGAAGCCTTCCCAGCGGCGGCACGCTCCGCACGTAATTCTCGTTCCATTTGATGAATAGCGCCCATCATCGAGAGAAAACAGCGCCCGGTGGCGGTACTGGTATCGATGTTTTCGCGTAAAGAAACCAAGTCGACTTTTCGTTCCTCAAGCAACTTGGTAGTTTCCAACAAATTAAGCAATGAGCGGGTCATGCGGCTCAGCTCAGTAACCACGAGCGTATCGCCAGAGCGTGCATAGACCATCAACGAATCCCAACCCGGACGATCCATCCGCGAACCGGTCATTTTATCCGTAAAGATTTTCCCGCAACCGGCCTGTTTAAGCACATCAAGTTGGGAATCGAGATTTTGTCCGACACTGCTGACACGGGCATAACCGATCCGATGAGGCGAGGTGATCTGGGA
Organism: Methylobacter sp.; assembly: GCF_036845245.1. Taxonomy (NCBI): domain Bacteria; kingdom Pseudomonadati; phylum Pseudomonadota; class Gammaproteobacteria; order Methylococcales; family Methylococcaceae; genus Methylobacter; species Methylobacter sp. The sequence goes on along the minus strand of NZ_DAIUEH010000112.1, from coordinate 3,311 downwards.
AGTGGAATCTTTGTCTTTCATAGTGCGAAAAGTTATCACATATCAGGCATAATTGCCATTTGATAAATGCACTAGTTTTTACACCGTTATCGATAGGTTGAAATGCCAAAAACTACATTCTTGATAGCAGTGCAAAAAGTGTACTTTCTGCACTGGCCGAAAAGCGGTGCCGAATGAGCGTCAATTCGCGTCGCCTGTCTATCCTGACGAAAAATGAAATTGATGATCTTTACGGGTTGCCTTGTTTCAGCGACGATGACCGTTGTCTCTTCTTTGATTTAAGTGCGGCTGAACAGAAAGCCGTCGACGCCGTTTATACCCGCTCGTCGGCAGTCCATTTAATCCTTCAAATCGGGTATTTCAAGGCCAAACAACAGTTTTTTGTTTACGGGCGGGAGGCCGTGCTAGACGATCTACACTATATTCTCCAGCGGTATTTCCCCGACCAGGTATTAGATAAGATCAAAACCCTTTCCAAGCCGACCCGGCTCGAACAGCAACAGATCATCCTCCAGTTATTCGACTATCGCCTATGCGACGGCGAGGCCAAGGCGGCACTGGAACAGAAAGCGCAGCGGGTCGCGATGCTGTCGACACAGCCGATTTACATCCTACGCGAAACCTTACAATATCTTACCAACCAACGTTTAGTTGCTCCAGGTTACACCTATCTACAGGACATGGTGAGCCGGGTTGCGACTGGCGAACGTCGGCGGATTACGGGTTTACTGGAAAAAGCCATGACGCCGGATGTCGATAAGCAACTCGAAGCCTTGCTTGAGTCTGAGGAAGGCATGTACCGCATCAGCTTACTCAAACACGAGCCTAAGGATTTCAGTTACCGCGAGTTACGCCAGGAGGTTGACCGCCGCAAATTTTTCCAGCCGCCGTATGAATTCGGGCAAAGCTTTCTGGGTACGGCCGGTCTATCCAATGAAAGTGTAAAATACTACGCATCATTGGTTCCGTTCTACTCCGTCTATCCGTCTATAAGCTGCGGCGCATGGCGGAACCCACAACACGCCTGTATTTGCTGTGTTTCGCCTTTCATCGCTTTCGGCAAATCAACGATAATTTGATCGAAGCCCTGATTTATCTCATTGGCCAATACGAGAAACAAGCCAAACTTGCCGCCGATGAGGCCATGCAGCAAGCCATCAACGAGGTCGGCGCGAATCTACAGGCGGCAGGCCAAGTTCTGGAATTGTTCATCGACGCTTCAATCCCTGATGAAACACCGTTTGCGGCCATCAAGCAAAAGGCTTTCGACCTGCTCAACATCGAGAGCTTTCCAGTCGTATCCGATTTTATGCGCAACATCGAATTCGATAAAACAGCTTTTGAATGGTCGTATTACGGCACGCTTCGGCACAAATTCAAGCTCAATTTACGGCATTTGTTCTGTAACCTCGATTTCGTTTGCCTAGTGTCGGATGAACCACTGCTGGAAGCCATTTTGTTTCTACAGGAGCTGCTGCGCCAGGGCAAGACGCCACGACAGATGAACCCGGCCAACTTCCCGACCGGAATCATCGCAAAGAATTTGCAGCGGTATTTGTATACCAAGGCGGAAAAGCAAAAAAAGAAATCCCTGGAAGTTGACCGCTATGAGTTCCTGGTATACCGCGAGCTACGGAAGGCGCTTGAAGCCTGTGACGTATTTGTTCAGGATAGCAATGAATTTCGCAGCTTTGATAACGACCTGATCAACGCCATGCGCTGGAATAAGGATAAAGACGCGATATTGCAAGAAATTGGCGCACCGATTCTGTTGACACCAATCCAGGATACGTTAGCCGCGCTCAAACGGGAACTGGAAGCCAAGTACAAATCAGTGAACCAGCGCATTGATAGCGGCGACAATAAACATATCAAAATTACCGGTACCGGGGACAAACTTCGCTGGACGTTGGTTTATCCCTCCGAGGAAGGGCCAACCAACAGTCCTTTCTATGGTCAATTGCCAAGCATCGGCGTAGCTGACCTGCTTTGGTTCGTCGCTGAAAGAACAGGATTCTTGAAATCATTTGCCCACGTTTTGGAGCGCTACGTTAAACAAGATGCCGATCCGAGACTCATCCTGGCCTGTATTGTTGCCATGGGTACCAATATGGGCTTATGGAAAATGGCGGAAGTCTCAGGGCTTAGTCATTCTGCATTGCTGACGACCGCGCGCAATTTCCTGCGGGCGGAAACGCTGCATGCAGCGAATGACGCCATTTCCAACGCTACGGCTGCGTTGCCTGTTTTCCAAGTGTACGACATCCATCATCAGAAGCATTCTAGCAGTGACGGCCAGCGCATTGCCACGCAGATCGACACGATCAACGCCCGACACTCCAGCAAATATTTCGCTCTCAAGAAAGGCGTAAGCTCCATTACCTTGGCCATGAATCATGTCCCGATCAATGCCAAGATTATCGGAACGCACGAACATGAATCACATTTCGTGTTCGACATCCTGTACAACAATACAACGGAGATCAAGCCAGAAAGGCATTCGACGGACACGCATGGCACCAATCAAGTGAATTTCTTTATCTTGCGCGTCTTCGGCTACCAATTTTCGCCGCGTTATCGTGACTTGCATAAAAAAATTGATAGCCTGATTGGATTCCAGCACCCAAGCCGTTATGGCGATGTCCTGATTAAGCCATCGCGTAAGGTCTTTGATACCTTAATATGCAAGGAGTGGCCGAATATCCAGCGCATTCTGGCTTCACTTGCACAAAAAGACGTGACTCAAGCAACCATCGTGCGTAAGCTCGCCAGTTATAAGCGGCAAAACCAGACCAAGAAGGCACTATGGGAATTGGACAATATTTGCCGGTCACTTCATATCCTTGATTTCATCGATGACCCGATACTCAGACAGCGCATTCAAAAGGCACTTAATCGCGGCGAGGCTTATCACCGTATGCGACGAGCGATTTCTTATGTCAATTCCGGTAAATTCCGGGTAAAAACCGAATCGGAACAGCAAATCTGGAATGAGTGTTCCCGGCTTATTGCCAATGCCATCATCCACTACAACACGCTAATCTTGTCTCGGGTGTATGAGCAAAAGCTGACCGTCGGCGACCAGGATGCTATCGAGATCATCAAGGGTACTTCGCCCGTCGCCTGGCAAAATGTGAATCTGATCGGTAAGTTTGAATTTACAGAAGAGAACGCGAAGGTTGACATCGATGCGTTGGCTGCACGATATAACGACCCAGATTTCTGGCGTAAGTCTGTGGAAGGAAATAGCGACCTTTAACATCAGCCATTACTAATTTTTACCTTTTCGAGGGGATGGGCAAAAATAGCCA
>NZ_DAIUEH010000111.1:0-4258 GCF_036845245.1 Methylobacter sp. | reverse complement strand
GATAACAGGTCATACTCGATATTATATGTGCAATTCACATATTTGACCCATTACCCGGCAAGTGTTGAGGGTGTTTTTTTTAAGAAATGGGACAGAATTGGGATAAAATAAAATCAGGCAATAAAAAAGGCCTTCAATTTCTCGTAAGGCCTTGATTTTTTTTGGTGGGGCGTCGGGGGCTCGAACCCCGGACCTATGGATTAAGAGTCCACTGCTCTACCAACTGAGCTAACACCCCAATTGTATGTTCAACAATTTCAAGCAATTTTATAGGATTTCTTAAGTAAATCCAAGAATAAAATGTCTTAGCTATACTTACAGAGCTTATTCTATAAGGCTCTTTACTTTATCTTGCCCAGCGCCTTAGATAATTCCAGGCTGAATTCACCAAGAATTTTACTCAATGCTTTGACGGTAGAGGGGTAGGACGTATCTTCCAGTCGATGTTCAATTTTGGAGTGGCCATTATCTAATAGGGTATGGTTTTTTTCGTTCATTATCGCCCAGTTAGCTTCAAAATTTACGCTTTGTTCAGGGCAAGTGTCGAATCTGATGATGTCTATTATTATACGATAATCGACTGCTCCGTATGCACTCCAGGGATAAGCCCGGATAAAATCATTTGTTTGCAGCATCGCCAAGTTATGGGTTAGCACCTGAGCGACATTATCTTTTAACGGCGACGCCCATTGGTGAAATTCGGCGATTTTTATACTGTTATCCGGTAAACGGGTGATAATTTGTTTCCGTTCAAGTAATGTCGGTATCGATATCGGACCTATGCCGATCTGGCGTTTTTTTTCTGTTATCGTTGCGGATGGCGACGGTTCGCTCAGCGGTTCCAATATATAAAACTGGGTCGGGGGTGTCGATATGCATGCAGAGAGCAGGGTGCAGGTTGATAGTGATATTAACCATTTTGAAAGTTGATTTGCCATTTTACTGCTCTTTTTTGCCGCGAATTAATGAATTGGGATTTTGTTCCAGATAGTCGGTCAGTTGCTTGACCGAGCTTGCTGCCTGGGTTAATTCCTGTAGCAGCTGTTCCAGTTCGTAGTGAGTGCTAGAGCCAGGCTCCATAATGCTTAATACCTGATGTGCCGAACTCATGGTTTTGTCCGCGGTATCCAGTGTGCCTTGAGCCGTGACCAGCATGCCTGCCGCGGCTTTGGAAGTGCCTTGTAACGATTGCAGGGTTTTATTGGCCTCAGCAGTCAAATCTTCCAGCGGCAGTTTAGCGACCTTATCCATAATGATGTTGGCGGAATGGGTAAATTGATCCAGTGAGCTGGCGGTGGTGGGGAACTCAGGATAAACGCTTTTATTGTCGCTTAACACAATCTTGCTTTTCGGATGAAAATCAAGATCAACCAGCAGTTGTCCGGTCAACAGGCTGCCGGTTTGCAATTGTGCGCGCAGGCCTTTATTAATCAGCTGAGCCATAATATCTTTATCGCTGATGTTGTTTTCGTTATTGATTTCTTTGATGCGATCCGGTTCCAGTTCTACGGTGACCGGAATGTGAATTTCAGCAGTTTTCTTGTCCAGCTCCAGATTGATCTCGGTAACTTTGCCAATGGGAATGCCGCGTAATTGTACCGGTGCGCCTACGGTCAACCCGCGTACCGAGCCGTTAAAATACATGACGTATTTTAAGGTGTTTTGATAAACAATCTGGGTCGACTGTTCATAGGTATCGTAAAGTTGAAACATGCTGTTTTCAGGCTGGATATCTTTAGTCGTGTCTTCAGCAGAGGCGCGAAAGGCAATACCGCCGCTCAATAAGGAAATCAAAGGCCCTGTTCTGACTTTAAAACCGTCGGCGCCTGCGGATAAGTCAACGCCGCTGTCTACCCAGAAACGAGTGTTTTTCCTGATAAACTGGTCGTAGGGTTTGTTGATAAAAACGGTCAAGAGTATTGCATTAGCTTCGTCAGACAACTTGTGGCTGAGAACTTCGCCTACGGTTATGCCGTGAAAGTTGATCGGCGTTCCCGGCTTCATGGAGCCTAGATTATTGGTTTCTAAAACAAAGTGTGTACCTTCGGCGTTGTTTTTTAACAAGGGCGGGGTGGTCAGACCGGTGAAATGATTTTCTTTAGGGCCATTGCCGGGTTTGATTTCTATATAAGGTCCTGAAAGCAATGTGCCCAGTCCTGAAATCCCACCCAACCCCACCTGAGGCCGAACGACCCAGAAACTGGTATTTTTATTTAAATAACCGGCCGCAGTGCTGTTCATTTGAGCAGTGATCAGAATAGTTTTTAGATCGTCACTGATGGAGATGGCGGTGACTTTGCCTACTTCGACATTCAGGTATTTAATTTTAGTTTTATCGACCTCTAGGCCTTCAGCGGTAGGAAAGCTGATCGTGATAGCCGGGCCTTTTTCATTATAGGATTTGGCGATTAACCAGCCGCTGACCAGCAGGGCAATCAAGGGTAAAAGCCACACCAATGGCAATTCGGTTTTTCTGTTGATAGTCACTTCCGACACATCAGGATCGTTAAAATCATTCATATTAGTGCTGATTATCCCATATTAAGCGTGGATCGAAATTTTTGGCGGCAAACATGGTCAATACCACGACCGCAGCAAATGCCGTTGCTGCCGGTCCTGCGATAACCTGCGCTACACCGCCCATGTCAACCAAAGACACAAGAATTGAAATCATAAAAATATCCAGCATTGACCAGCGGCCTACAAAAGCGATAATCCGGTACATGATGGTCCATTTTCTTGTATGCGATTGCCAGCGATAATGGATGTTGAGCAGTAACAAACTGATTCCCAATAATTTTAACAAAGGAACCAAAATACTGGCGACCAAAACCAACAGGGCTATAGGCACCATGCCGCCGTTAATCAGCGCAATAATACCGCCGATAATAGTATGCGGCTCGCCGACACCCAGGCGGGTGACAGTCATAATCGGAAAAATATTGGCAGGGATATACAAGCAAAAAGCACTCAACAGCAAGGCAGCAGTGCGTTGAAAACTATTGGGTAGGCGTGGATGTAACTGACCGCCGCATAACGGGCAAAGTTTATTGTTGTTAGACTGTTTTGATAAACAGCCGCAATCATGACAGCGGATGAAACCTTGAGCCAGGGCGGTTTTTTTGAGTTTCATTTTCTCAATTGCCCGATTTGCCGCCAGAACAGAACCTTATCCAAACTGCTTGCCAGCATGCCGGTTACGATCAGCAAGGCAACAAAAGCGTAGAGCCCGAAACCGAATTTAAGTTCAGACGTGGAGGCAAGCTTAACGCAGGCGACAATAATTCCCAGCATATAAACTTCCAGCATCGCCCATTCATCCATGTGTTGCAGCCAGCGCATCCAATGCGCCAGATGCCGGTTCGGCTTTTTAAAATAAAGGTGAGCGCTGATCAGTAAGGATAAAATAATGTTTAGCAGCGGAAACAAAATGCTGGATAAAAACACCAGTATTGCAACGCCCCACAGATGTTCTTCAAATAGCGCAACCACGCCTGACCACAACGTGCCGTCCTTAGTATTGCCCAGCATTTTTATGCCGACCAGCGGCATCAGATTGGCCGGGAACATTAATATCAATCCGGCAAGAGAGAGTGCAAAAGTCCGCTCAATGCTTTGTTTGCGAGGTCGTTGCATTAAATATCCGCAGCGGGGACAGTGGGCTTTGTCACCCACCTCTGGAGCGGCGAGGTTAAGCAGTAAATCACACTCGGGGCAGGCGGTGAAATCTATTTTATTCATGTTGCGTAGGTGAATGTTTATAGCTGTAGCAACCATTATCCTCGCTGACACTCCTGTTGTCATTTTTGAGCAAAGTGCCAATGAAAAGTCATGTGCCCATTCATTCGTCTTTCGGCGATTAAAAACTCATCCATAGGCTTACAAAAAACATTTTAAGCTTACAAAAAATCATTCCAGACTTGCAAGAAAATCATCCTAGACCGGCATACAAGCGCTATTTTTTGTTTCAGACTTCACCTCGTCAAATCAATACACCGACGTGATATCCGCACCGCACAACAATACTTTGGATTACTGATTATTTGGAGGTTTAAAATCAATGTGTCTGCAGAGCGCATCGGTTATACGTTTGACGAGTTATATCCAGTCTATTTTATTCACTTTTGTGCATCTGTGATGGATTTTGGCGATCGCCGTTATTCATGCTGTTGCTTTAAATAATAAGGAAAATGTTATGAAAAGAATAGACATCTTTCCTAAATACAGTGATAGCGCAAGTTAACAAGAGCCGCCACTA
>NZ_DAIUEH010000110.1:0-4611 GCF_036845245.1 Methylobacter sp. | reverse complement strand
ACAAATGGTACCTGTTTGTTGCCATCGACCGAGCCACCCGCTACGTTTACTTAGAACTACACGACAACAAGCGCATGGAAACCGCCCGCGATTTCCTCGAACACACCCGGGCGCACTATCCTTTCAAGATCGAAAAAATCTTGACTGACAACGGTATCGAATTCAGTTACAACCCATTGCCCGATAGCAAGAAACCCAAGGACAAGGAGCATCCCTTTGCGGCACTGTGCAAAGCGCGGCAGATCGAACACCGCACCACGCTGGTCAAACATCCCTGGACCAATGGCATGGTCGAGGCCATGAACAAAAAGGTTAAAGCCAACACCACCAAACGTTTTCACTACAACAACGCAGATGAGTTGAAGGCACATTTGTTCTACTACCTGCTAAACTACAACTTCAATTTAAAACTTCGCGCCATCGGTCGTAAAACGCCATTTGAGACCATACTTCAATGGTACGATAAGAAACCAGACATTTTTGTTGTCAATCCTAACCAGTTAAATGTGGGACTAAACAATTAGATAGATGTATTTCATTGTTATGTTTGTCTGGTATGAATCTTGAGTAGTCGCCAGCCGCCGCACGGATTGAGGTACGTCCAAATCAGAGTCATTGTCGGCTTGATCAAGTGCAGGCTGAGCTTCAGCTTCGCCTATCATTTGACAGCATTTATCGAGCCAACAAAAATTGCGGCACTTTATGTTGGGGAAACCACGAATTTCGCATCAGGCAGGATCCGGTTTATCCATGCTTACTCTTTTGGCGTTTCCGAAGCAAAACTTTTACATGGCGTTAAATCGACTGTTGCGTCAAACAAAGTGTAGAGATGAGTGCACCTATCCAGCATTGTCTGTTGATTTATCAGCAATCAATCTATCAGGCTCAGCTAGAGATCATCTATGGAACGCATCATGAACCAACAAACTGCTTTTTCTGGGTGCCTGGGCTATTTAGATGATTCTACAAAAACTTTTGACCTAATCAGGGCATCTAATGACACCCCAATCTTCTATCCAAAAAACAATGAAGTAAGCGACACAGTTGTATGCCCCATCAGGAGCATCCGCTGTGTTTTCCCTGTTGCATTGGCAGCACATGCCAAGCGTAAATTTATCAAGCCTCAGCTCGGATGACTGTGTAGATGAATGTCCTCAATAAAAAAATATATTAGTAATAGTGACTTACAGAGCAATGGCTTGAATAGCGTGTGGCAATAATCTATTTGGCTAAAGATTTGCTTATCCCGATAGATAACCGGGTTCTGCCCGTTAGTTTTGTCAATCGAGGAATCGGCAAAACAGATCACTTTCAAACAAGGGGACAAATAAATGAATAGAAAAATCAGACCGGCAAGTACATTGGCTATGCTCGGCATTTTATGCGCGGCGGCTCCAGTCCACGCTCATCATGCCTTTTCAGCCGAATTCGACGCGGAAAAACCTGTTGAATTAAAAGGCACGGTGACCAAACTCGAGCTGGTCAATCCGCATAGCTGGCTATACCTGGACGTTAAACAACAAGACGGCAGTGTCGCAAATTGGGGCTTTGAATTCGGGGCGCCTTTTAATCTCAAACAAAAAGGCATTACCAAAGCCAGCTTGCCGGTCGGCAGCGATGTCAACATTCAGGGATACCGGGCGAAAAACGGTAAAAATTTTGGTTATGCAGTAACCACAACGCTAGGCGATGGACGCAGCGTGAAGACAGGCGGCGCCCAAGATGCGCCCGGCGCAACGCCGGGGCAATAATGCCTGAACTTCCACTACGCAACAGTTAAGGAGAATATTTCTTGAGTAAGCTATCTATGACCCCGCTGCACGAAGGCCGGAACTATCCGAAAAATTTGCTGCCGATAGTCGGCATCGTAATGTCTTGCCTACTTGCTACGCAGGTATTGGCCGCAGATAAAAAAATCCCCCGTTTGAGTAACGGCAAGCCTGATTTTTCCGGTATTTGGCAATCGACCAGCGCCGCCGATTACGATCTCGAACCGCATTCAAACCGTAAGGATGCCCCACCCAGCGCAGGTAGTGTGGAGGGTGAATTTCTTCCTTATTTACCAAAAGCATTGACACAAAGGCAAAAGAACTTTGCCACCAGGGCCACGGATGATCCTGCGCTAAAAGGTTACACCTTAGGCGTGCCGCGCGGTATTTACTATCCGGAGCCATTCCAAATATTTCAGCGCAAGCAAGACTTGCTGTTGGTGCATCAATTTGGTCATTCAGTGCGCACTATTAACACCAACGGGACTGACCATCCAAAAGATCCTTACGACTGGTGGCTAGGCGATTCTCGAGGCCATTGGGAAGGCGATACCTTGGTTGTCGACGTGAAGCACTTTAACGATAAAACCTGGTTCGACCGTGCCGGCAACTACCACAGCGATGCATTACATGTCGTCGAAAAATGGGCTTTTTTGGATCCCAATACCATAGAGTACAAAGCCACTATTGAAGATCCGAATGTATTCAGCCGGCCTTGGAATATCAGCGTGATTTTATATCGGCATAGGGAAAAGAATTTTCAATTGATCGAAGATTACCGCTTTACCCTGGATTACGATGACAACTACCCGCCCAAACCGAATAAGCCCTAACAGGATGGATATGTTAAATGCATCGATTATCAAAACGTCTGAGGGTGTTATGAAAAACAAAATGATTCATGAAAAACTTGCGCTTTGCGGCTTAGTGCTGACGGGATTAGCGCTGGTTCCGTTGCTGAGTTTTGCCGCAGAAGAAACCAAGCCTCCGGCTGCGCAACCGCGCCCGGCACAAAAACAACTGGTACTCGGCGGACCGGGCATTGAACAAGAAAGAAGCTTTCCCAAGATCGTTTCCGGCAAGTGGACCGGCCCGAAAACAGCGGACGGACAGCCGGATATTCAAGGCCACTGGTCGAATACCATTGCCAACCATAATAATTTTACCGATCCGCAGGGAGGGATTGTCAATGACCCAAATCCCAATCGGGTAGCAAAAAGCGCTAGAGCAGATCGGGCTCCTAGCAGGGTCAGCTATCCGGCGGATGGGCAAGTGCCGTTTCAACCGTGGGCGCTGGAAAAGGTAAAAGAATTTCAAGCTCATTTCAACGATCCGGTTAAACCGGAATACATCGAACCGTTGGCGAGATGCGCCCCAGGCGGAGTGCCGAAATCGTTGTATTGGCACGGTTATGAAATCAGCCAATATCCCGGCTATGTGGTGTTCCAGTTTAATTCCGGCACCCGCATTATTCATCTGGATGGCAAACCGCCCCTGCCTCAAAATATCAAGCTGTGGAACGGCGACTCCCGCGGTCATTGGGAAGGCAACACTTTAGTGGTCGATGTCAACAATCATAACGGCAAAGCGTTATTCGGCCGTTCCGGTGAATTTATCAGCGAGAATGGCCGCATCCAAGAGCGCTATATTTTCAGTAATGACGGCAGCCGTTACACCTATGAAGCCTTGTTGACCGACCCAACGGTTTACACCCGGCCTTTTACCGTGACAGTCCCGGCCCGTAAATGGACGGAAAAAGATCAACCGAATGGCTGGCATTATGAAGTGGAACCGGCGACCCATTCCGGCAAAAACTTAATTCTTGACCACTACGAGCGGATTTGCGCAGAAAACAACGGCGGCTTCGGCTTGGTGGCTGAAGAAGGAAAAAAATAGATGTCGGCACTGGAAATCGCTCAACAGCTATACGACTCCCAGCTAGGCACCGCCTTACGCGAATCGGTGTATGCCTTTCCTATCGTTGAAGGCCTGCACCTGATTGGCTTGGCTTTTTCTGTCGGGCTGCTGTTTTTTGTTGACTTACGCTTGTTAGGCGTTTTTTTACGCCAAGTGCCGGTGGCCGACATTATGAATCCGCTCAGGCCTTGGTTGCTAGGTGGGTTTGTACTGACTTTCGTTACCGGTGTTTTATTGTTCATCGCTGCGGCAACCAAAATCATCTTACTGCCTGTGTTTCTTTTTAAGCTGGGATTTATTGCCCTGGCCGGCATCAATGCTTTGTGGTTTGAACTCAAATGGGGAAAGTCCGCAAGCGCTTGGGGTTGGTCGACTGAGTTACCGGCAAAGGTTAAATTTGCCGGTTTTGCTTCCTTATTACTGTGGAGCCTGGTTATTATCACAGGCCGGTTGATCCCTTACCTCAGTATCGAATAAGTCTTTGTTAACCTCTTTTGCAGAAAACCATTATGTCAACGCTAGAACTTTTTAGAGCTTTGCAAGCGAGCGACTTTGGTCGCTTCATCGGCAGTTTGGATCATCTGGTTCACGCTGCCATTCAGCTCATGCATATTACCGGCATGCTTTTGCTGCTGTCCTCCATAGTCTTGGTCAGTCTACGTTTGCTTGGTATAGGGTTGCGCACAGTGCTGTTAACGGAAATCGCCAATGCTACCAACCGGTTTATCTGGATTGGCTTGGCTTTATTGCTGATTTCCGGCGTGCTGATGCTGGCGCCGTCCGCTACCAACTATTACGAAAATGATTTTTTCTGGGATAAGTTGGTGCTACTGGGCTTAGCCTTGCTGGTTCATGTCGGCTTATTCCGCAAAGGTCGAGTAGCCCCAAGGAACTGCCCCTTGAGGCTCTCACAGAACCGGACGTG
>NZ_DAIUEH010000109.1:0-4751 GCF_036845245.1 Methylobacter sp. | reverse complement strand
GATTTTATCGATCAAATGATAAATGGCGGCAACCTCCTCAAATTCGTGACGAATATCACATAGCTTGAAAGTTAGTCTCAGGCTTACAGGAAACTCAGCTTTAGCTGGCATATCTAAGCAATTTCTTGAGTCACAATGAAATCGTTTTTAATCCGTTCATTATGAACTATTTTTTTCAGCATTTTGCGGTCGATCAGGTCATGCGTACATGAAGTTTGGTTATTAACGTAATGGCGAAGTGAATTCGAACTTTCAGCTGTTTTTATAAATTGAAAACTCATCAGGCATTAATTATGGGACGACATCTCAATTCACAAAACCAATCAAATCCACTAATAACAATATTACAAAACGTTAAGAAGAAAATTGTTAGGTTGTGCTTTTCCAGTTTAAGTTTTCTCGTGTTTGTATTTGTGATGATCCATCCAATCAGGGCAATAGCCAAAATGACCTTATCTAGTCCCGGTTTTACTCTCATCGAAGAGTATTTCAATCAAGAAGCGGAAGCCCACCAAGCTTGCAATGCTTTTGCATCCTCTATCGGATATAACACGTCGTCTTATTGCAACCGTGGTTCGAGTGCTTATAGTGCGGGATGGCTTTGTACTAAATTGATTCCTAGTGGTTTTGTGCCTTATTGTTCAGGGCAGTTTTATTTGGGTACTTTCTACTTTTCCCAACAATGCCCGAACGGCCAAGTCTCAAACCGTGATACCGGCGATTGTGAATTGCCGACCAAAAGCAATGGTGGTGGCAGCGATAGCAGTAGTGATTGTTCCAAAGGTAACGTCGTCAGCATCGGTAACCCCATTCATGCTCGCACCGGCAATAAATGGCAGCATGAAATCGATATTTCCTACGGAGCATTCGGCCTCGGTTTCGACCGCTATTACAACAGTGCCGTCAATAATGACAGCGCCCACATTGGTTCCGGTTGGGTTCATGCCTACAGTCGCAGCAGCAGTGTGCAGGCGGCAGGCTCGTGGGTTATTATCCGTCGTCCTGATGGGAAACAATTCATCTTCAATCTGATAGCCGGTATCTGGAGACCCGATGCCGACGTTCCTGACCGTCTCGAAGAGCTCAAAAATAGTTCCAACGCCCGGACCGGATGGCGTTACACCACTGCCAATAACTCGATAGAAACTTACAATGTTTCCGGCAAACTCATGGCTATCGCCGACAGTTCCGGCCTCACACAAACACTGACCTATAGCGATGCCTCGACACCGGCTACCCTGGCACCCACGATTGATTTGCTCATTCGCGTCACCGACAGCTTAGGTCGCCAATTAAATTTCACCTACGATGCCAACAGCCACATCAATACTTTGACCGACCCGGCCGAGGGCGTGTACCGCTATGCCTACGATGCCAACAACAACCTCGCTTCCGTGACCTACCCCGACGGCACCGGCAAAACCTATCATTACGAAAACACCGCTTTCCCCTATGCCTTGACTGGCATCACCGACGAAAATGGCAACCGCTTTGCCACTTACAGTTATGATGCCCAAGGCCGCGCCATCGTCAGCGAACACGCGGGCGGCGCGGAGCGAGTCAGCCTGACTTATAATGCAGACGGCAGCGCCACGGTCACCGATGCGCTGAATACAGCACGTACTTACAACTTCCAAACCATCCTCGGCGTGGTCAAAAGCACCGGGCAATCGCAACCCGGCGGCTCAGGCTGCGGCGCCTCGGCGTCGGCGCTCAGTTATGACGTCAATGGCAACGTCGCCAGCCGCACCGATTTCAACGGCAACCGTACCAATTACACTTATGATTTAACTCGCAACCTGGAAACCAGCCGAACTGAAGGGCTAACCTCAGCCGGTGCGAACACACCAGCCATGCGCACCATCACCACTGCCTGGCACTCCACTTTCCGCCTGCCGGTGCAGATTACCAATGGCAGCCAACAAACCAGCTACAGCTACAACAGCCAGGGTGACATCACTCAAAAAACCGTTAAAGACACCGCCGCCAACACCACGCGCAGTTGGAATACCGCTTACACCTATGCCTCCGTCCCCGGCGTATTGCTCCAAAAAGTCGAAGACGGCCCGCGCACCGACGTGTCCGATCTGACCACCTACGACTATTACCCGGCCGATGCCGCCTGCGTCGGCGGACATCTGGGTTGCCGCGGCCAACTCAAACAAATTTCCGGCGCGCTTGGTCACGTCACCTCTCTGACCCGCTACTCTGCACACGGTCAAGTCGAAGAACTGGTCGATGCCAACGGCTTGGCGATGACCCTGGTTTATGACGTTCGCCAACGACTCACTTCACTCGATGCGGGCGGCGAAACCACCACCTACAGTTATGATCCTGCAGGCCAGTTGACTCGCGTCACCCGGCCCGACGGCTCCTATCTGGCTTATAGCTACGACGCAGCCCATCGCCTGATAAAAACCCAAGATAACCTCGGCAACACCTTGACCTACACTCTGGACGCTATGGGCAACCGGATCAAGGAAGACGTACTCGATCCCGGCGGACAGTTGGCGCGCAGCCAAAGCCGGGTCTATGACGCTCTGTCGCGTCTGCAAAATCTCATTTTGCCGCAATAAGGGGGCCGTCATGAAATCGACGATAAAAGCTATTTTTGTGCTGATTGTTTTACTGCTGGCAACCGCGTCTACAACCGGACGCGCACAATCCGATGACAAAACTCATGACGCAAAGGACGACAAGACTCATCCATCAAAAGAGAATAATAAAACGGTCGAACTGAAAATAACCAAAACCGGAGCGGGGGAGGCGACCATCATCAGTTCGCCGGCCGGCATCCAATGCGGCGATAGTTGCCGCGCCAACTTCAAGACTAAAACCAGCGTCACCTTGACAGTGGTGGTTGCGGCCGGCTCGACATTCAAGAGCTGGAGCGGCGACTGCAAAGAAACTGCCACCACCTGCACCGTAACGATGAAAGAGGCGCAAAACATCACCGCCAAAACTACGCGACTGCCGATAACGCTGAATATCGCCAAAATCGGTTCAGGTATAGGAACCGCCACTAGCGTACCGGCTGGAATCGATTGCGGTGCAGTCTGTAGCGCTACTTACCCGCAAAAGAATATCGCTCATCATGCCGATTCAAAGGAGGATAAAGAACACGATAACAAAAAAGAGCATGATAATAGGCACGATGCTAAAGGCGACCATGATGATAAAGATGACGATGACGCTTCACGTAAACCGGCTGCCCTCGTTACCTTAATAGCTAAACCGGCCACCGGTTCGGTTTTCTCTGGTTGGTCAGGTGCATGCACCGGTACAGCGGCCACTTGCACCGTAACCATGAATCAGATCCAAAACGTTACCGCAAGTTTTACGTCCTTGCAGCTGGCATTGAGCATCGCCAAAACCGGTACGGGAACCGGCGCTATTACCAGCACACCCTCCGGAATCGATTGCGGAGCTGCCTGTAGCGGCAGTTACGGTTGGAGTACCCCAGTCATCCTGACCGCGGTACCGGCAACCGGTTCGATGTTTAGCGGCTGGTCCGGGGCTTGTACCGGTATCACGCCAACGTGCACTGTTACCATGGATCAGGCGCAAAACGTTACCGCGGGCTTTACACCAATGCAGATGACATTGAACGCCGCGATGACCGGAACGGGAGCAGGAACAATCACCAGTTTGCAGAGCGGAATCAACTGCGGCGCCTCCTGTAGCGGCAGCTATGACTGGAACACTCCGGTTACACTGGTCGCGATACCGGCAACCGGCTCGGCTTTTACCGGCTGGTCCGGTGCTTGTACAGGTACAGCGACAACCTGTACCGTTACCATGGACCAAATCCAAAACGTTAGCGCCGGCTTTGCTCCAATACAGATTACATTGACTGCGGCCAAGACCGGAGCGGGAACCGGAACCATCGCCAGCGCACCGGCAGGAATCGATTGCGGCCCAACCTGTAGCGGCAGCTACGATTGGAATACCCCAGTCACCCTGACCGCAACACCGGCGACCGGCTCAAGTTTTACCGGCTGGTCAGGCCCATGCACAGGCACGACAACCACCTGCATCGTGACCCTGGAGCAGGCACAAAACCTCAGCGCCGATTTTGCCCCGGCGTTTAAGACACTAAGCCTTGGTAAAACCGGATCAGGAGCCGGTACCATTACCAGTTCACCGGCAGGCATCGATTGCGGCGCAACCTGCAGCGCCTCATTCGCAACAAACACCCAAATCACCCTAACCGCAGCACCCGCAACCGGCTCCACCTTCGGTGGCTGGTTTGGCGCGTGCACCGGCAGCGCCACCACTTGCAGCGTCACCCTGAATCAAGCAAAGTCAGTAAACGCCGGCTTTTCAGCCCCGGCAGTTACCACCTACCAATACGATGCCAACGGCAACCTGACCCAAGTCACCGATCCGCTCGGGCGCGTTCGCCAGGTCCAGTTCGACGCCCTGAACCGGCCCATCCGCCAATTAGAGCCTCACCCAACCCAGATCGGCAGCACCCTGGGCCAGATCGATACCGCCTACGACAACTTGGGACAACTCATCAGCGTGACTGATCCCCGTAACCTCACCACCCATTACAGCATGGACAGCCTCGGCAACCTGCAACAGCAAACCAGCCCCGACACCGGCGTCACCCAAGCTGGCCACGACGAAGCCGGCAACCTCAAGACCCGCACCGATGCACGAGGCAAAACCGCTACTTACCGCTACGACAGCCTCAATCGTATCAGCCAGATTGCCTACGACGACCAAACCGTCAACTACACCTGGGA
>NZ_DAIUEH010000108.1:0-4794 GCF_036845245.1 Methylobacter sp. | reverse complement strand
CACCGAACGGAACAGCACATCCACCGAGGGGCAATGACGGCTGACCGGCGGCCCTCCAACAATCTCAACGTGGTATTGCGCACCGCTGCGCTTGAGCAGCATATGCCGCCCGCCTTGGGCGATCAGCGCACGGCCGGGCATGACCCGGCGCCGTTCACCGCTTCGCGCACTTCAATCTGACACAGATTGTTCAGCCGGACCGCGATAGCGACGACCCGATCGGTGGTTTCGGCCATGGCGTGGCAGTTAGCCGGAAGGATGGCGTCCGCCGTCAATTTGGCCTGCACCGGTACCGCAGTCGATGCGGACAAGCGGCGCAGGTTGGCGCGGGCAGCCGCTTTAACGGCGACCACCAAGCTTTCGGAGTCATCCTGCAAAAATTGCTTGAGCCCCACTTTAGGCTTGGTAACGATGCTGACCGCGCCCGCCGCCAGCGCCTGCATGGTGGTTTCCGCGCCTTTCTCGGTCAGCGTGGAACAGATGACCACCGGCGTGGGCCGCTCGGCCATCAGTTTTTTCAAGAAGGTGATGCCGTCCATGCGCGGCATTTCCACGTCCAGCACAATCACATCGGGCCATTGCGTCTGCATGCGCGCCATCGCGAACACCGGGTCGGCAACCGCGCCGATCACGTTAATACCAGGATCTTGCGACAATGTTGTAGTCAATACCTGCCGTACGACTGCGGAATCATCCACTATCAGTACTTTAATCTGAGCCATCCCTATCTCCTGTTTATAGATTCATACTCAACGATGGACAGCACATGACTGTGCTTAACCCAAACCTCTCCACACTTCAAAACATACGCTACGATAGCCGCTGTCACTCAAATATTCGGCCACGCAGGTAAATTGATGTTGTTTTACCAGCCGACGTGCGGCTTTTACATTGAGAATAGTTTGATAAATAATCCTGAGGAATTTCCAGCATACGTTCCATCGGAAAAAGCCCGGTACGCACTTTTTCCAACACCCGCACACACAAGTCGGAGGCCACAATGTCCCACGGCGCACTCCCCATTACGTCATCCAGCAGCATCGCAATACTATAGGGTTCCTCACCGCCGGAACAGGCAGCACTCCAGATACGCAAAGGTTTGCCTGGTCTCCTAGCCGGCAAAATGCGCCGACTCAGAAAATCGAAATGTTTGGGTTCACGGCAAAAGTGCGTTTCGTTGGTGGTCAGCAAATCTACCGCCATTTGCAATTCCATTTTACAGTCGGCTGCGATGATCATTTGGAAATACTCGCCGTAGCTCGCCAGTTCGTAGTGTTTGATCCGCTTTGCCAGACGGCTGGCTACCAACGGCTTCTTGGCCGGAGACATGTTGATGCCGGCGATGCGGTAGATCAAATCGCGAAACTGTACGAACTCCTTCTCTTGCAACACTACGGCGGCAAGGTTAGATTTGTAAATCACATCAGCGGTCATTTTCCACTCCATTTAATTCAGTCATTGATACTGCAAAAATCGCCGTTGCGCATTTCACTGTAACGATATCTCTAATAACAGTGATATCCACATATATCGGTCTTTGCCATATATGAGCCGATGAAAATCAAGTAATCCGATACTAAGCAGGCGCCGGTTGCATACAGACCGATTTCTGGAAAAAGCAGCAACGCGATCTCATAGCAACGTGAAAACAATACAACGCTTACAACAGAAACTTTATCTCACTCCACGGCAGTCGAACTCACCACAGCCAGCGCCGCCATGTCATCCATCGACAACACATCCTGAATATTCAGGATGATCACGAACTTGCCGTTGATCTTACCCATACCGGCAATGAAGTCGACGCGAATGTTGGTACCGAACGTGGGCGCCGGTTCAATCTCGCCGGCCGGAATCTCCAGCACCGCATTCACTGCATCCACCATCACGCCGACGCTCTGGGTTTCCTCTGCTATCGCCGCTTCGATGATAATGATGCAGTTACGTCGCCCTACCGCTGTGGACGACTTGCCGAAACGGGCACTCAGGTCGATTACCGGCACCACCGCCCCCCTCAAGTTAATGACACCGCGGATGAAAGCCGGCATTCGCGGCACTTCGGTCAGTTGACCGTACTGGATGATCTCTTTGATCCGGAGTATGCTGACCGCATAAGTTTCACCGCTCAGCATAAAGGTCAGGTATTGCTGCGACTCCTCAAGCTCAGCACTTCCGACCGTAGTCGGCAGCGTCTGTACCGCGGGTGTAATTGCCTTCATAACCACCTCCTAAAACTTCACAAATTCGGCTTCGAGAGACGCCTGTTTTGTCGCCACTATTTTTTTAGTCGCAGGTTTGAAAGACTTAACCTTGGGAGCAGTCGCTATCGATATTGCACCTCGGCTATCACTCACGGTAAAAAATGCCATAAGCTCTTGTAGTTGCGCGGCCTGTCCACTCATCTCTTCCGAGGTCGCGGCCAACTCTTCCGATGAACTGGCATTCTGCTGGGTAATCTGGTTAAGCTGATCCATCGCGGTATTGATTTGGCTGACGCCTGCCGACTGCTCTTCAGAGGCCGCCGCGATTTCCTGTACCAGATCGGAGGTTTTTTTGATCGAAGGCACGATGGTGTCCAATAACTTACCGGCGCTTTCAGCCATATCGACGCTACTTTCGGCCAACTCGCCGATTTCCTGCGCGGCAATCTGGCTGCGCTCGGCCAGTTTTCTTACTTCGGCCGCGACCACCGCAAAACCCCGTCCGTGTTCACCGGCCCGGGCGGCTTCAATCGCCGCGTTCAAAGCCAGCAAGTTGGTTTGGTAAGCAATATCGTCGATGATGCCGATTTTACCGGCGATACTCTTCATCGCACTCACCGTCTGTTTAACCGCTTCACCGCCTTGTACCGCTTCACTGCTGGCCTGGGTCGCCATACCGTCGGTGACTTTGGCGTTTTCAGTATTCTGGTTGATCGAAGCCGACATCTGTTCGATAGAAGCACTGGTTTCTTCCACGCTGGCGGCCTGCTCACTAGTCGCTTGGCTCATGCTTTGAGCCGTGGAGGAAACCTCTTCACTGGCCGAGGCGATACTGGCAGCGGCGCCATTTACCTCGCTGATGACTTGCGAAAGTTTGGTGATGGTATTGTTAACCGTATCTTTAAACTCTTTAAGTTGCCCCATGTAGTCGCCGTTGACGGTTTGGGTAAGGTTGCCCTTCTCCATCTCGATAAGAACGGCCACAGTTTCGTTCACAGGCAAGACAATGCTGTCCAGCGTGTTGTTCACGCCTTCGATAATCTTGCGGTAATCGCCTTGGTGTCTACTGGCATCTGCGCGCGTTTGTAAACGCCCTTCACCCGCGGCAACCGATAGCATGTTGGCGTCGGCCACCAGAGCCTGAATATTAAGCTTGAGCAACATCAACCATTCATGAATCTGATCGTCACCGGACGCTTTCCCCATTTCTGCGGCCATGTCGCCATTGGCAATCTTGGTGACATAGGCAATCAGGTCGGACAGCCAGGTATGTACACCGTTAACGGCCTGTTTCATTTTGTCGTGATCGCCTTTGCACGCGATTTCCACACGCTGGCGCAAATCCCCACCGCTAATCAGGCTCAAAATACGGTTACCTTCGCCAATGGGGAGGAGTATGGCATCCAACATAGTATTGACGCCACCAACGATCTCGGCATAGGCGCCTTTGAACTGTTCCGGCTTGCCCCGTTCGGACAATAGCCCGTCCCTGGAAGCTTCTGTCAGGCGCTGTAGCTCCTTTTGCAGACCTTGCAGCGTCGTAGCTACATTGTTGACCGCCTGTTTCATCAGCTCGTGGTCACCCTTGTAAGTCTGAGCGATCAGCTCGTCAATCTTCCCGCCGGAAATCTGCGCAAGAATACGGTTACCTTCGCCAATCGGCAGGAGGATAGCGTCCAGCATAGTGTTGACACCACCAACGATCTCGGCATAGGCGCCTTTGAACTGTTCCGGCTTGCCCCGTTCGGACAGTAGACCGTCCCTGGAAGCTTCCGTCAGGCGCTGGAATTCCTTCTGCAGGCTTCGTTGCATTTCAATGATCCTAATCAGGCTCTTAGCCACCCTATCGTTTTCCGAGCGCACGTTGATCTTGACAGTCAAATCGCCTTCGGCTATAGCCTGAGCCGTAGTTGCTTGTTCGTTGATGGCGTCGATGACCAGATTGAGGTTATTTTTGATGATGTTGAAATCCCCGTTGTAAGAATCTGCGATCTTGACGAGGATGTTGCCCTTGGCAATGTTATCAACATAATCTGCCGCAACCTTGAAAGGCTGAACGATAGCATCCAGCATCTGGTTCATCGAATTACCAAACTGATGGGCCTCGCTATTGAACCCAGTGACATTGATACGCTCATTGAGTTGTCCTGCGAGAATAGCTTGTGTAACCCTTTCAATTTCGATAGCGGCTAGTTCTTTTTGGCTGTGATTGAAAAATAAATTAATTAATTTCATAGTGTCTCGTTGCTACAGGTTATTTTAAATTTAAGTTAAAAGGCGGGGGCATAACTCGAAACAGACCTTGCTCCTATTGTTGGAGCAAGGTTGATACTTCGATAATTAGCCTCGCTTAGCCACTACTTAGAATGGCCGACTCGGGGCCGCCCTAATATCTTTGTCTCGCTTCTACGCGTTGCATGGGAATCAGGTCATGCTTGCAGATTGATCAATTTCAAAACTGACAAGCGTCAACCGCAACCTACCATCAATTCATATTCACTATTTTTTAAGCCACTGCGGCTGTCATCTCGCCTCTTGCCCGTTCATGCTCAATCTGCCCCATCAGCCCCGGCACATCGACGATCAGCGCCAC
>NZ_DAIUEH010000107.1:0-5124 GCF_036845245.1 Methylobacter sp. | reverse complement strand
TAAGGATCGATCATTCCGGGCATTTAACATAGGTGGGGAAAGCGGACGCTTACGGTATTGTCTTTACGCATGCGACTTAATCTTCATAGAACTATTTATTGCGGTAAATTTCGACGAGAATCTCACCTGAGTTATTTTTGTAAAATCCTTTGGCATCATTTGCGTAAAGAATAAGTTTCCCATTCTCAGTTGCCATAAGATTTTCACTCAGGCATAAATCATAAGGCTTATTTTCACCTTTGATTTCTGCAATTAGCGAAAACCACAATGATTTCTTAGATCTTTTTAGTACAGAAACAAGATTCATAATAGATGATCCTGATTCACCACATGGTGGTGTGCTCAGCCGCGAAGCATCATGCCACGTCTGTACGCTGGGTACAGTGACAGTGTATTCTTCATCTGCGCTCATCATCAAACCGGCTAGGTTTTCAGGCTCTTCAGCCTTTAGTTTTGTGGAACAAGCGGTACTTACGGCAAGTTTTTTACCGACAACTTTGTCACACGAAATTAACGAGGTTGCTGGAAGTGTCGTATTGGCCTTGGCGGATATGCTCTGATCAGACAAACCTTTAATCGGATAAAGTATTAAAAAAAGAAGAATAGGTGTAAACCTTGAAGTCATATTTTCGCTCATGTAGGCACCTAAGTGAATGTAAGACAAAGTAAATAAACATATAAAACAAAATGATGCATATTTTTATGGTCAAATTCGATGCTATTTTCTGGATAGCATCGATCACAAATTCCTAATCTTTAGTCAAATTTATATCTGGCCATGAACTAACCTTAATTACTACCTCGGCCTCATCAGAGATTGAACCCGCTTTGCGTAGAGGAAAACGATACTCTGATTTTACCGGGTTTACCTGCGTCCATTTATCGCCATCAGATAGCCACCTGTACTGCACTTCTATTCCTGGATTACCTGGATCAATATCGCCAACCCGCATTTCAAGAGTTTCGTTGTAAATGGGACGATCAGGATACTCTTGATCCCACAGCATTCCTTTTTTCACCCTACGCTCAACCACGCGGAACTTGAAAGAGAACTGTGAGAACAGCTCACTCTCGTCCTTAAGGTTTGAATTCAAAAAACCTGTATGCAGAGGAAGTCTTTGAGGTACATTTTCAAGATTGTAGCGCATTGCATTTTCGCATGGATCTTGCTCGCGGCGATGTAGATATGCGCTACTATTACGTATCGAAAACAGGAACTCGAAATCGTAAAAATACCTGCTACCGCCCTCAGGTTGGACATTAATGCTCAATTTGTCGAGCATCATCTCGGCCTTGATATTGCCGAACAGAAAGCGCTGGATGTTCTCGAAGCTCTCATAACTGTTGACTATCCCACGATGACCTGAATGCGCCCGGTGAACATTAGCCCAAAAGCATTTCTGATCTTCTTTGTAGTTGTCTTTATTTTTATCCGCTGGTTCTTCTCCACCCACGACGTAAGCGTTATTCTGTTTCACCAGTCCGTCGCTGAAGTTCCCCGTTACCTCCTTGGTTACATTATAGGAACGATAGTCGCTGCCGATTATACAGAGGCACCGTTTTACGGGAAATGAAGTGGGTGTGTCTTGTGGCCCTAAGCTATTCGCGGCATAGTTAGAAGGGAGTTTCAGGTACTCGCGCATTCGATCACTTTTAAAAATATTAGCGTCGAATGGATTTAGCCTTGATGTGACAAAGTCCTCAAGAAAATCAGGAATCCGTCCAAGCTCTATGCCACCATGAGGCGTTCCCATTGTAACCAAACGATGAACCCATCGTTTCGGATCTTGTCCCTGTTTAGGTAGTAGATTCTGAATCAGTGTCCGGCAAACCAAGCCCCCCATTGAGTGGGCGATTAAAATGACTTTATAGTTTTTATCATTCTCTCCAAGATTAACGCCAGTATTCCTCAATCTATCTGGAATCGTCTCGCAAATCAGCTTACGTAAATCTTCAGCATGCTCTTCAATGCTGCGCAAACTCTCGCTGATGTAATCTTGATCATAAAAGCGACATATCCAGATACTGCGAGAAGGATTTGAGTGAAAGCTTTCTAGGCCTCTGTTGACCTGATCGGCGTATCCGTAATCTCTCATCTTCATAAAGCGGATAAGTTGGCCTTCAAAGACGTCTGCTCCAATATGTCCCTCGTCAGGGGGAGTATTGCGCTTCTCAACCGATGTGGCGGCAAAGCCGTTGTAGGTATCATAAAAAGTCTCTTCACGCTCAGAGGAACGCATAGCGTAGCCTCGAACATAGACTATAGGATAATACGGTGGCTCAATTTTATACTTTTCTTCTGACATATCTTTATTGCTCCTTAATGGGTAAAATTGAAAAAAGTAAGTACCACTACAACGCAAAGCGGTTTCATGCCGCATCTCCTGATAGCCAGGTTCAATAAGGCCATTCGCAAACCATAAATTTACTTTTACCATAACTCTTTTCCAGCTGTATATCAGCCTAGGCTTACAAATAGGTCATGTTGCAAATACTTATCAAACTGGCCAAGATAGTTAGTGCCAAATAGTAGACATAGTCACACTGAACTTTTATTCTTGAGCGTTTCACATAAGTAGCCGAGCGCCGCTATTACTGCTTTACAGCCAGAATACATCCTCCAAGCTAAAGCCGGGGAATTCATGTTCAAATCGTAGATCGTCTTCAGGGTGGACGAATATCCGAACAACCCATAAACCAAATATTAAATTACATAATGGCATTACCTTCCTTATCAGGAGAAAAAATTCGGCCCTTTCAATGTGCCCTTTTTTAATACTGATAATTCATATTATCGGTATTAAATAAGGGTACTTGGACAGTTCTGTGGGACACTCAAGAATAAAAGTTCAGTGTGGTTTATGTCTACTATTTGGCGTTAAGTATTTTGATGGGTTTGATAGATATTTGCGACATAGCTTATCTGTAATCCTAGGCTAAACGTCGGCTCGACGGCACCGAAGAATACTTGATACTGGTGCCCAACCGGCTTGGATTGACGGCCGAGTTAATCAACGTGGCCTACCGTTATCGCTGGAGCGTGGAATTGTTTTTTCGTTGGTTGAAATGCGGATTGGGCTACCGCCATTTGCTCTGCTAATCGGAAAATGGCGTCACATTCCAAGTCTATAGCGCCATTATTGCCGGTCTTCTGCTGAGCCTTTGGATTGGGCGAATGCCCAATCCAAAGGTTACCTATGAAATGGTATGCCATTACCTGAGCGGCTGGGCTACCGAGGAAGAGTTATTCGGCTATTTGGAGTGATCGCGGCTAACCGTCGCAACAGACAAAAAATAAGCCGAACACTATTGAGCAATAGAGGGGATGGGGTCAGGGGTACTGTCATTTGCTGACGCATTGTCGGCAGTCAAGTTAAATGTGCCGGTAAGGCCACTGGCGTTGGTGACTGTAGAGGCGACGCTATAGGAATAAGTTCCGGCTTTTAAACCATAGACTGACAAAGGGACAGTTTTAGCGAATCCAGTGTTCGGTCCACTGCATGCAATCGGATTATCAGCTCGGTAAGTTTTATTTAAAACCACCTCAAAATGATTATCGGCAAAGCGCTGATGGACGATTGGGCTAATATCCCCGCAATCAGTATAGCTGCCAAAGAGTTTTAAAAAAACTTGAGTTGGAAAAGAACTCGTGGTGATCACTTCAACTTTATATATTGGAGCAAAAGTCAATCCACTTCCTGTATTTACCACAGCTGTTTCTTTAAAGCTTAATAGCTGCCAAGTTCCTTCAGCAGTCGGCTTTACTATAACATCCTGATATTTACCCACTTGCTCGGCAGTATCGACCCTTGGAATTGTCAATAGTCCTTCTTTATAGGTTGGGTTATCGTCGGCAAAAGCTGTAACTGCGGGTAAAAACGCGATGATCAATTGTGCAATGGGTATTAAACGCATGGTGATTCTCCAAAAAATGTAAATTGTGAAATGAGGTTTTAGATATTGACTCTTTCCTTTTTTTGCAAACGGGGTCAGGCCTTACGTTTGACATAAAAAGAAGCAGAGGATGTCATATGTAAGGCTTGAGCCCGGCTGTGAGGGCTCTATTCTCGTTGCTAATGTTCTTTATTAACGCCGCTTGCTCTAACTCTTTGGGGCTTTCTTGGTTCGAATGCAGCAAATGAACCAATCGGTCCAGGACGAACCGAGAACCCTTTGCATTGTCCAGTTTTTCGATGACATCTCTAACTTCTTCGTCTGGAATATACATCATTTTAACCTCTAAAAAGTGGTCGTCCCTAGCCATTATTGTTGATTAGTAGATTGCGTTAATAGCGCCAGCATCATGAGGAGAGATAGACCCGCCACAAGGCAATTGATTGACATAAATCCAGTTACTAGACCCCATTGTTTCAGTTTGACGACCAGGAGGCGGGTTTAACACAGCCGCTTCACAGTAGTTGCTACCGTAGCCATTATCGCAAGTGCCGGTTCCGGTGTCGGTGCCTGAGTAATTAACCGCATAAACCACGCCATTAACAATCGTGACCGCGTTAGCAGGGCTATATTGATGACCCAAACCAAGCACATGCCCGAACTCATGGGCGAAGTTGGTCTGTAGGTCATAGTAACCCGCAGGGACTGAGCCGCTAAGCGTAAAATGAACGTTTGCATTTGCGTTTATGTAGATGCTTCCAAGCGTTGACGCCGGACCGCCAATAATGGTAACCGCTGGTGCGTCTTGATTAGCTGCTGATATTGTCGGACAACCGGCGGGCGGGTTATGGAAATCATAATAGCCGATTGTGTTAGGTGTTCCGCACTCTGCTGGAGCATTCGCGCCCAAGCTAAAGCTTGCAATTCTGGCGTGAACGTTGGCGTTTGTGTCCGCCGTATTCCACACCATCAACCCATTAATGATGATGTTTTGAATTGTCGAGCCAGCGGGGGCAACGGCGGCAACGCTAGGGCTAAAATGGAACACAGTTCCCGCAGGGGCTTGATAGCCATTATTTCCATAAGTTGGGGTCGCGCCATGCGTTGATTGTGTTTGAGCTTGAGCCGTTGAAGCTAAAGCCAGAGTTAATAAAGTAGATGTTATAATTTTTTTCATTAGTAGGACTTTCGCTATCCTCCTGAATAAGCCTTAATTCTAGGGTCACGCAG
>NZ_DAIUEH010000106.1:0-5244 GCF_036845245.1 Methylobacter sp. | reverse complement strand
AAGGATCGATCATTCCGGGCATTTAACATAGGTGGGGAAAGCGGACGCTTACATTGCATCGGTATGTGCAAGCAGGCGTGTTGCCGGAGCATTGGGGAAGCGATCTTGCTATTGAGGATATTACCTGCGGCGAACGGTGAATTGTTGGGCTTCATTGCATTTAGCCCAACCTACGACTACGACCATGACCTGAATGGCTGCGTTGGATCAATTCCCGATTGTCATTCGACACGACTTCAACCCCGTCTGGGGTATTGCTCCCCTTTTCAAAATCCAATAGTACTGACCAGACATATCCATTTTCTTGAATGCGGCACTTATGCCATGAAATTCCGAGAGACCAATCCTGCATTGCCAATATGGACAACGGGGGCAAAGCATAATGGCCGGAATTGATGTGTCAAACTTCCCCCAAACAACCAAAAATTGCATCGTTAATAATGCTGGAGGTTTTATGGCTACTATTTTTGTAATCGATGTATCTGTTTGTGATGGTGTTTGGACTGCTGAATGCGATGAACTGGGTTTAGTGACCGAGGCCGCCAGCTATGACGAACTGACTGAACGCGCCGGAGCAATCGCCCCTGAACTTGCCGAACTTAATCATATAGACCTGGATTCAGACAGCATTAGATTGCGCTTTTCTCATGAGCAGTCGTTCAATCGATTAGTGGGATGATGACATCCACGCTTTACCCTGAGTTAGTTATCATTCTGCGCGCCGCCGGTTGTGTTTTTATTCGACAGGGAAAAGGCAGTACGGCTCTTTCGTTCCTTCGCGCTGTGCTCATCGTTATACATAAGTATTTTAAAGCACGTCATCCCGGCAGGGATTGCCGGGATCCACGACTGCAAGGATGCAGGAGGTAGAGCAACGCATGGAGCAGTTGCCGAGAAGCCATGGATTGCAATACCGAAACTGACAGCAAGTATCACATAAGGGATTGCTCAGTTAAATCAAGCGTTCACATCCCTGTGCCCTGGATTCGCTACGCGCTCTAACGGGTCCGGCAATCCCTGCCGGAATGACGACTCAGACTCAACTGCGGTTTTTAGGATCATCGGTGTCATTCGACATGCCTTTCCCCCGCTCTGGAAATCCCCAACTTCAACATCCTGGATCGCAAGGTATTCGGATTCATGCCCAATATCGCCGCCGCGCCCTTGGCACCGGAAATCTGCCAGCCGGTAGCTTCGAGGGTGCGTGTTATGTGTTCACGCTCCACGGCTTCCAAGGTGCGCAACTTGCCGGTAGCGACTTCGGGATGGGCAAGAGTCGGTTGCAACGGCGCAATATCCAGCAATGAACCTTGGGACAGAATCACCGCCCGCTCGATGACGTTCTGCAATTCGCGGACGTTGCCGGGCCACGCATATTGGCGTAAATAGTCCAGTCCCCCAGGATCGATGTCATCAAAGCGCTTGCCGAGTTTTTTGGCGTATTTGCTCAGGAAAAAACGCGCCAGCAATGGAATATCCGTCACCCGCTGCCGCAATGCAGGCACCTCGACAGGAAACACGTTCAACCGGTAATAAAGATCGGAACGGAAGCGCCCCAAACCAACCTCTTCGGCCAAATTACGGTTGGTTGCCGCTATCACCCGCACATCGACCCGAATGGTTTCGCTGCCCCCTACCCGTTCGAATTCCTGTTCCTGCAACACCCGCAACAGCTTGGCCTGCGCCGACAGGGATAATTCGCCGAGTTCGTCCAGAAACAGGCTGCCGCCGTCGGCCAGTTCGAAGCGGCCTTTGCGCTGCTGGGTTGCTCCGGTGAATGCGCCTTTTTCGTGGCCGAACAATTCACTTTCGATCAGCTCGGCGGGCAACGCGGCGCAATTGACTTTAACCATAATCGCCGCGCTGCGGTCGCTGAATTCGTGTATCGCGCGAGCCAGTAATTCCTTGCCGGTGCCGGTTTCGCCGAGCAGTAGCACCGGCGTATCAGTGCGGGCCACCATCCGTACTTGTTCCATGACGGTCCGCATCAGCTTGGAGCCGCTGACGAAATCGCCGGGGTTGTGATCGTCGTTGAGCACTTCCTGCAGATAGCCTTTTTCCTGTTGCAGCCGGTCCAGTTTCTGTTCGGCGAGGCGGCGGTCGTTTACATCCCGTAGGATGATGGTATAGAGCTTTTGGTCGTGGGCTTCCAGCGGCGAAAAGGTGGCTTCGATCGGAAATTCCTCGCCGTCGGCGCGCCGGGCGCTAAGGCCTTCCGGCGCCCAGGCCTGGGTTTTGGCGCTGGCGTTATCGAAAGCGATGAATTGCATGAACAGTTTGCTACAATGCGGCGCGATGAAGCGATCGACCAGCTGGCCGATCGCAAAATCGGCGGCGCAACGAAAGATTCGGGCCGCCGCCGCATTGAACAACGTGATGCGGTGCTGCTGATCGACGGTAACGATGGCGTCCATCGCCGAACCTAGGATAGAGGAAATCCGCTGTTCGCTTTCGCTCAGCGCCTGCATCGTCAGCCTTTGTTCGGTGCGATCGCGCTGGGTTTCGACGATCGCCACCACCTCGCCTTGCTCATTGCTGATGGTGCCGGCATCGATGACCAGATACAGCCTGCGGCCGTCCGGCATCAGGCACCAGTTTTCGGTATGGCAAATGTCGGAGTAGGTATTGAATAAACTGGCTTGTTCATAAAGGTCGGTCACGTTGCCGAGGGTGCTGTCGAGCAGCAAGTCCGCCAGACACGGGCGCTTTTCGGTATAGAAGCCGCGCCAATGCTGATCGCTGCCGATCATCTCCCCGGCTTTCAGGCCGGTCAATTGCTCGCAGGCTTTATTCCAGAGCACTACTTGATGGTTGGCGTTCAACACGAAAGTCGATACCGGCATGTGCTGTAACAAATGCTCGGCTGATAGATTTTGAATCAATGGGTTTACTTTCATATCAAATTCACAAATATAACGACGTTCATTTTAGAGCCGGTCGCAACATGAAGTACAGCACTGTGCGTCGGAATAAGTCTGTTTTTACTTACTCTCAAACCGGTTTATTATTGCCCACAAGGCCACAAGACTGGAAAGCAGCACTGAACCGGTTTACCATTCAGATTGAACACAGGATAACGGGGCGTTAATTTAAAGCCCGTTAATACAAAGCCCAGGACACCCTCCAATGAACAACAGGATTATGTGCTGATACGCTAGAAAAAATCGCAGCTTTTAGAAGCCTATGGTAACTAATAAAAAATATAAACCAAGACTTCCCATATTTTCCACCGGAGGGAAAGTTGTTTTCATTATTTCCCTGTTCGTACTGATTTCGGTATTGCTGGGAGGAATGATTTTTTTGTATGGCAACACTTTCGACGGCGTTCGCTCCTATGTCAGGGGCGAAGGTTTGTGGGCTAAAGCGCAGAAGGATGCCGTTCTCTATCTGAGCAGTTATTCATATAGTCATTTGGAAACCGATTACGATGCTTACCAGGAGGCTCTAAAGGTCATCAGTGGCGATAAGCATGCCAGATTGGCATTGTTAACATCCCCTCCGAACCGTGAAGAAGCTGGAAAAGGCTTCCTGCTGGGACAAAACCACCCGGACGATATCAATTCAATGATCGGGTTCTTTTTAACATTCCAACGCATTTCCTATATGCGCGATGCTATCGTTATCTGGCAATCCGCCGATCAAATAATCGAGGAATTGAAGCAGCTAAGCCAGGAAATTCGATTTGAAATCCATTCATCAGACCAAGAAACCAAAAAAATAGTCGAATTGAGAGAGCACTTGCAGCATCTCAATAATGAGCTTCATCAATTGGAAAATCGCTTTTCGCTGATCCTGAGCGAAGGGGCAAGATGGGTTAAGCAAACGACATGGCGTATCACCGTGCTGGCGCTGGTCAGCTTTATCAGTATCGGACTATGGGTCAGCCGCCAGATAATCAAGGGGATCACCAAAGCGGAACAGCAACTGCTGATCAGCGAGTCGCGGTTTCGCAGTCTGAAGGAATCGAATACGATCGGCATTATTTCCTGGCGGATGGATGGCACTATCGAGGAAGCGAACGATCTGTTTTTAACCATGATCGGCCATGACCGGCCGGATTTCTTGGCCGGCGTCATTAACTGGCGGGATATTACGCCGGTTGAGTTTCAGCACCTCGATCAACAAGCCATCAATGAGCTTTTAATACATGGACGATGCCAGCCCTACGAAAAAGCATTGATACATAAACAGGGACATTGGGTGCCGATATATATTGGTACGGCGATGCTGGCAGGCAATCAGGAACAAGGCATTGCCTATGTGATGGATCTGAGCGAACGCAAAAAATCGGAGGAACAACTAAAACTGGCGGCAACGGTTTTTGCCGCCAGCAGCGATGGGATCTTGATTACGGACGCGTCGATGCGTATCGTTTCGGTCAATCAAGCGCTTTGTGCGATGACCGGATACGATGAAAGCGAATTATTGGGTCAGCCTCCATCTATTTTGCAATCCGGCTATACAACCGACGAAGAATATAACCGAATGTGGGAGTCTTTGAATAAAACCGGCCAATGGCAGGGCGATATTATCGACCGGATGAAAAACGGTGCCTTGATACCGATGAGAATCAGCATTAACCAAGTAAAAAACACCGACAACCACCTCACGCATTATGTCGCCATCTTATCGGATATTTCCGAGCGCAAGGCGGAAGAAGAGCATTTGCGCCATATCGCCCATCATGACCCATTGACCGGATTGGCTAATCGGGTGCTGTTCCATGACCGGCTTGGGCGGGCCATTAAACTGGCCGCGCGCAACAATAGCCAATTTGCCGTCTTATTTCTGGATTTAGACAAATTCAAACCGGTTAACGATCTTTTCGGACATAAAACCGGAGATAAGCTATTGCAGAGCGTTGCTGCCAGGCTCACTCAAAGCGTCCGCGAAACCGATACTGTCACCCGGTTAGGCGGTGATGAATTCGTCATACTGCTGGCGGATGTTACCAACCGAAAAATGGTTGAAAAACTGCTTAACCATATTACCGAGGCATTATGCGACATTTACTGTATTGATGGTTACGATATCAAAATTGGCGTAAGCGCCGGAATAAGCATTTATCCCGACAATGGAACCGACGCTAAAGCGCTGTTGCACCATGCGGATATAGCAATGTATGAAGTAAAGGAATCAAAGAAGTCATGCTCTTAATTATCCCTATAAATTTTTATACTGTTATTTTTATTAGGACTTACGCAAAATTAGACTTTAAGTGTCGTCAATTCAACCCAAAGTTGG
>NZ_DAIUEH010000105.1:0-5468 GCF_036845245.1 Methylobacter sp. | reverse complement strand
AAAAGGTAGCCAAATAAGAAATACGGTAACTAATTTACGTAATTAAACACTAGCAAAGGGTATGGAGACCGGAAACAATGGAATGCTGGCCGAATTAGCGACGATACCGCAAATAATAAAGTCGGGTTTCAACGTAATTCAAAACAAAGAACCAACGGTTATCAAACGAATCTGCAAAATCAAACCAAACGGCGATGAAGAATGTAGAAATTTACCGCCCGAATAAATTAATGTAACGCATAACGATAATTAAACGTTAGCCTCAACGGCACTGCTACCCTGTGCCTATCCGTTTATTTGTATTATTAAATTTTCTTGATAATAATTTATCAAACTTAAAAACAGGAGAGAAAAAATGAATAAATTAATCTTGATAATTTTAATTACTATATTAAGCAATAACGTGTTAGCCGACGAAAGAAAACAAGATGTAGGAAAGCTGGTTGAAGATGGATTAGTAACGGGAATGAACGTAGGAATAAATGCAATAGGAAGAGTTTTCAATGATCAAGTAGTAAGCCCCTTAGACAAGGCTCTAACAAGACAAGAGCACCTGAATCAATGCCAAAAAGTAAATACTGAAAACTGCAAGAAAAACACTATTCAGAGAATCAAATAAACGAATATTAAAACGTTACTCGCTGGCCGAAAGGTTTACCTGGTCAGTAACGCTTTTACGATCAAATGACCGCTTCCGGCGGCATTGCCTGCATAAACTTGACGGCCTGTTACTGGTTGACCGCAAGAACAGGCGCATAAGGTAACGCCTGTTTGCCGGTTTAGAACGGCTTGGGCAAGCGCACGGGCCAGACCGTAAGGAACGCCATTACCGATAGCACGGACTAGCGCGCTACGGGTAAATGCGGGTATGTCGAAATCTTCCGGAAGACCTTGTAAGGCGGCTATTTCCGAAAGCGGACGGGAATCATTGGCTAGAACTGTCGGGTTACGGCCGAGTGTCTTTTTTCTATCAATAATCAATTGTGAATAATCGATAGCGCCGAATTGAACATGACGTAAACGACGTTGCGACATGCCTAAATCGGACGCGTTAAGGTCCAGACGTTGCCAGCTATAACCGTCTATGTGCATATCGGGAACGCCGGGGACGTTTTCGGCTAACCACCAGGAGGGACGCGCTTCAAGCACAATACGTTTGAAATGAAAGAGCATTTCTAAGCCCTGCCCTGTTGGTTTATCACGACGTGCTTTAGAGAAGTCCTGACAAGGAGGACCACCTATAACACCATCGAAACGACCCGAAGGAACGGTAAAACGGCGGATGTCGCGAAGATCAGATCGGGACCGCGAACCACTGAAAAGCCCACGTCTTCAAAACCACGATCCAACAGACCGATACCGGGAAATAATGAAAGAATCAACATGCTGTTACTACGTAGCGAGAAAATGAATCGTGGACGTTTACATCAACAGCGGTTAAACAGTAAGGTGAAGCTTGTCAGGCTTGCGTACGTTGGCAGCGAGCCGGACAAGTACATCATACGAGTTTGCATGTAACACCGCTCGGCTGCGCTCGCTATTTACCTGACTGACTCCAACCGCCCAGACTCCGGACGAATTCCATACCTAACAAAAACAAACTAGCGGGATAATCTGGCGGTCGCCAAGGAAAAAAGCGGATTGACAGTAAGCGAGGGGGATTGGCTGTTTGAGACGGCGCATATTGTTATGTTACCGTCTCAATTTAAGAGGCCGACTTTAATTGTCCGGAAAAAAGTGGTCATCGGTGATTTGTTCAAGGGACCAGGGGCAAGCCGCAGGAAATACGCTTTTGCTGATTTTAGTTTCTCTTGAGGCTTGAATAACAGACAGTTTATACGCATCAACTGTCATTTCATCAAGAAAAGGTTTTAAGCCGGGATTTTCCTTTAAGGTTTTGCGAAATTGAATACGCTGTTCATCAATGGATAGTTCCCAACTTCGACCGCGCCTGACTTCCTGATATTTCCACTTTAGAAGATGCAGTAATAATACGGTTAACCGGCTTTCGAGTTCACGCTTTTCACTACGCCCCATGGTTTCTACTTCCTCTATTAAATTTTCTATATCCAGGTCATTTAAACGCCCTGCCCGTAATAAGGCAGCCTGCTCTTGTGTCCAGCCGTAAAAGTCTTGTTCGTAATTACTCATAAAAAGCCCTCGGGTTGCTTTAAGTTGAATACAGTATATCAAAAATTCATATAATGTCAAGTGATATTATGATAATTATCGTATTACCGTATTACGATATTATCATTACTGTATTATCATATTATGATAATATTACTTGACAGGCCTGCTTTTATATGTAATAATAGCTTCAACATAAAAGCCAACCTGGAGAAAGAAAAATGAACAATATCAGTCAAATCAACAAAGCAAAACGTTTAACTGAAGAAGAGGTTCACACGGCGGCCGATGAATTGAAAGAAACCGGCGTCAAAGTGAGCAGTATTGAAGTTTATAAGTTCTTAGGCCGGGGCTCGTTAACAACGATTACGAACTTCTTAAAGACTTGGAATCAAGAAGAGCAAGTAACCACCCTGCCCGCTTTGATTAGCCTGCCGGAGTCATTAAGTAAATCGGCCGAACAGTTGATTATCAAGTTATGGTCAGAATCGCAAAGCTTGGCCGAAAAAGAAATAATCAGCCAGCGGGAAGCCTTACGTCAGGCTGAAGCGGTGGCCAATGAGAAAATAAGCGAAGCGGAAGCGTTCAGCGAAGAACAAGCTAAGCAGATCGAAGCTCTAGAAGCCGAAATCGAAACCATAAGAAAAGAAGGTGACGAACAACTTAGCAGCTGGATAAAAGAAATAGAAAAGGAACAAAACGATAGACATCAGACACATATGGATAAAGCAGTATGCGAAGAAAAGCTACGTGAAGCCGGAAAAAGATTCGATTATGTTAACGAAACATTAATTAGCCAACAAAAAGCCAATGAAGTGTTAACTGGCGAAAACATAGAATTAAAAAATAAGCTTGAAAACGCCGAACAAAGGTATGTAGAAATTAGGAATCAATTTGAAAAAACAGAAGAAAAAATGTTAAAAACAGAAAACGAAAACAAGAAACTGGATATTGAAAATAAAGTACAAAAAAATCAAATAGATAAGCTAATTTCAGACATGGAAAGCCAAAAAGAAATTTCTGCAGTAGAAGCGAATGAAAACAAGGCATTAAGAGAAAAAGCGGCCAAGCTGGAAGGTGAACTTATCGCCTGGAAAAGTATTAAGTCGGAATCAAAAAAAGCTATCGAGATCAAACCGAAAAAAGAACCCTTGGAAAAAAGCCAGAAAGAGAGCCAATTCAAACAAACTGAACAGCCAGAGTAGAAATTAATAAACCGTTACTCGCTGGCCGAAAGGTTTATCTGGTCAGTAACGGCTTTTACGATCAAATACACGCTTCCGGCAGGCATTGCCTGCATAAAATTGACGGCCCGTTACTGATCGACCACAAGAACAGGCGCATAAGGTAACGCCTGTTTGCCGGTTTAGAACGGCTTGGACAAGCAAACCGCGCCGCTTCGTTGTCGTCCTCCTCCTACGTCGTCGTCCTCCGCCTCATTGCGCGTTTTAATCAGGTAATACAGAAGTAGCGGCCGTCACTAGCGCGTTAGTCGGTATAGTAGGCTTAGATACGGCTTTCTGGCCGTATTTGATGCAATTACGCAAGCTGATAACGGTAGCCGTTTGTACCTTGGCGGAGCATTTACTGATTTCTGAGGATTCACAACCCACTTTATGTATTTGACCATCGGAACCAATCAAAGACAGTTTACAAAGGCCGTGGGCAAATACGGTAAAACCAGCGCGTGACAGCTCGTCAAACTGAACGACCTTAAGACCGTCGATGGAATCAGCAATAAATTTTAGCTTGGCATGTTGCTTGTCATCGATGTTTTGATAAGCAACGGTCAATAATTTATAGCCTAGGTGATCAGTAAAATGACTACCTTGCTGGTCAAGTACATGATCAACAGTGTGCAAAACAGGCGGGTCAGGACGCTTTTTATCAGGCGCAGGAACAACAGAACCGGCTTTTTGATCAATCTGAACAAGGAGCAGGGTCGGCGATTTTAAGCGCTTCATGGTTATCAAGAGCATTGATAAACAGACAGATAGAACTTCCGATAGCCAAAACGATAGCTGCAAGCTTAATGCGTACGCCGGAGTCACCCAGGATGCTTTGATCGGCTTTACTTTCGGTATGCTCGCCGGTAACGGTGGATTGATAGCACTGATAGATTCGTCTATCGGCTTTGTATTTTCGAGGCTTACCGATTCGTTGAGCGTTTGATTTTCCATTATTTTCGGGGTCATGTTGGAACTCGTACCAGATGTCTTTAAAAAGAAAAGGAAGCTTGCCGCTCAGCGATTTATGAAGATAAGCAGTTTGGGGCACTTCACGAATAGATTTTTGAATCTTGTTGATATGTGTAGTGGAAATGAAAATATCCCACTGGTAATGACGTTGCATGTCAAACGCGGTGAATACATCTTCGGGACGACCTACACTATAGCTTTGCTTAGTGTAATCATCGTTAATCGTCACGTTAATTTCCGGGATAACATAACCGGCCGGACAAACGAATTTATCCAGCGATTCCATTTTAAAATCGCGACGATCCGGATAAATGCGCTGGCCTTCATCCATCAAAACCAGAGCGCGGAACGGTATCCAATGAAACCAACCAGCCATTAAAAGACGGCCCTCGGCCAACTCGGTGTTGATATGGATTAAATCGGCGCTCACAAAAAGAATAGACGTGCCAACAATGGATAACGGGGCAGCAAACCGATTAAAATCAACAACGACATGAACGCCTTTAATCGTGCCGAAATCAAAGGAAGGTAATTGACCCACGCCACCGGCAGACAATTGAAATAATGAACCCAGCGAGGTTTTAACCTCGTTAAATTTGGTCTGATAATCAGCTTTAGCTTGTGAGGCCTGACCATCAGGAACGGTATCGTCGAAGTGATCATTGCCGGTTTGAGCATGAATCGCAGTACCACTACCGGCCATCAAAGACTCAAGCGTACTTTCCTGGGCACAACCAGGACAGCCCCCGGAACCACTACCAGAACCTGAACTGACAGTCGAGCCGGAACCGGCGCCACCCCCTGCGATAGTGTCATTCAGAGCATTAACGGCATTAGTTAACGCGGTCGTGGCGGCGGTCGCCGCTTCGGTAGCATGGGTAGACGTGGGAGCGGTAGGAATAGAAGCGGCGGCAGTTGTAACTTGCGTAGTGTATTGCGTCACCTGGGTAGCAGTCGCCTGAGAATTAGTCACTTTATTGGTAGCGGCCAATGATGTTTGTAATGTAGTCTGCGGGTTAGATTGTACAGACGTCAAAACAGCTTGAGCGTTATTCACATTAGCCTGAGCGACTTGAGCAGTTTCTTGGCTATTTTTGCCCATCCCCTCGAAAAGGTAAAAATTAGTAATGGCTGATGTTA
>NZ_DAIUEH010000104.1:0-5666 GCF_036845245.1 Methylobacter sp. | reverse complement strand
TTGCTCCTTGAGTTCAAGATAGTTTATACCAGTTAAATATGGGACTAAACAACTACTAGGTTCTGTTGACGTTTCATTTCAGCCATAAAAGTACCGAGGAAAAGCGGATTCTGATCCATCTTTCCTCATCAAACCGTGCATGAAGTTTTCTCAAACACGGTATTGCGAGAATTTGCGCAGTCGTAACCCAACCTATGACTATGTATAATAGCCAACATTGAATTTAAGATTATGTTGTAAGAGGTTATGGCAGAAAAATCCAAAAAAAGCGGATCAGGCAGATACGATAGTAAAAAAACGGTATCCAAAAAACCAACTCAAAGATCAACGTCCCATTGGTTGAGAAACACAGTACTGATTTCTATATTTGCGTTTGCGTTTGCGTTATTGAGCTATCTGGGCTACCTGGATTACAACGTTCGCACCCAATTTGAAGGCAAACGCTGGGCTATTCCCGCACGGGTTTATGCCAGTCCTGTAGAGCTTTATGCAGGTTATAACCTGACTTCCACAAAGTTTGAAGAGCTATTGCAAACGCTGCATTATCGGCTGGATGCCCATTTGTCTTCGGAAGGCACCTATTTTAAGAACGGTTCGCAGGTCAGCGTAAAAACTCGTGAGTTTACCTTTTGGGATCAAGCCCAGCCCAGCAGCGTTATCCGGGTAAATTTTACTGCGTCAGGTATCGGCAACATCGTTGATATGACGGAGACCAAAGACCTGGCCATTGTGCGCCTGGATCCCGTGCAAATCGGCAGTTTATATCCCACCATAAAAGAAGACCGGATTTTAATTAAGCTGGAAGAAGCGCCGGATGCGCTTATCAAAGGATTACTGGCCTCGGAAGACCGGGATTATTATCAGCATCTCGGCATTTCATTTAAAGGCATCGCCAGGGCAATGTGGATGAATGTGCTTGCCGGACATATGGTGCAAGGCGGCAGCACGATCACCCAGCAGTTGGTTAAGAATTTTTATCTGACCTCTGAACGCAGCTTGACGCGTAAAGTAAAAGAAGCCTTGATGGCCCTTATTTTAGAATACCGTTACAACAAGGATGAGATTCTTGAGGCGTATTTAAATGAAATATATTTGGGGCAGGATGGCGCCAGTGCTGTGCATGGCTTTGGCCTGGCCAGTGAATTTTATTTCGGCAGTTCTTTAAAAGATCTGCCATTGGAACATATCGCTTCGCTGATTGCGTTGGTTCGCGGGCCGTCCGAGTATGATCCAAGGCGTTATCCCGACCGTTCGTTGCAACGACGTAACCTGGTGCTGGAAGAGATGGAAGCCGAAAGCTATATCACTAAAGAGCAGGCGGCAGTCGCAAGAGCGAAGCCTTTAAATGTGATTGCCAATACCCATCGATCAACCAATCGCTATCCCGGCTTTCTCGATCTGGTCAAGCGGCAATTAAAGCAAGATTACAAGGAAGAAGATCTAACGTCGCAAGGATTGAAGATTTTTACCACCTTGGATACCCGGGTTCAGGATACGCTGGAGGATACCTTGTCCAAGAAGCTGGATCAGTTGGAGAAACTGCCTAAAGCTAATGATCTTGAAGCGGCAGCCGTAGTGACGCGCAGGGACAGCGGCGAAATAGCTGCGCTGATGAGCGGCCGTGAAGTATCCAGCACCGGGTTTAATCGCGCTTTGGATGCGGTCAGGCCGATTGGTTCGTTAATAAAACCGGTCGTATATTTGACGGCGCTGGAATATCCGAACAAGTACACTATTACCACGCCGGTCAGTGATACGGCTATTTTTGTTAAAGGGGCGGGAGGCAATGACTGGAGCCCTAAAAACTATGATCATCAAGAACACGGCATCGTCGGTCTTCATACCGCATTAGCGCATTCTTACAACCTGGCTACCGTTCGGATAGGAATGGATATCGGGGTGGCCAGGGTTGCTAAAACATTAAG
The DNA here is from genome assembly GCF_036845245.1 of Methylobacter sp. Taxonomy (NCBI): domain Bacteria; kingdom Pseudomonadati; phylum Pseudomonadota; class Gammaproteobacteria; order Methylococcales; family Methylococcaceae; genus Methylobacter; species Methylobacter sp. The sequence goes on along the minus strand of NZ_DAIUEH010000104.1, from coordinate 3,741 downwards.
GAGCATGGGCATTACCCGGCCGGTTGATTTGTTTCCGTCGTTCCTGCTCGGGGCCGCGCAATTAACGCCGATGGAAGTTACCCAGATCTATCAAACCTTGGCCGGCGATGGCTTTGCCACGCCGTTAAAAGGCATTAGGGCAGTCGTTGCCGCCGACGGCTCGCGCTTACAAAGTTATCCGTTTACGGTAAGACAGGTGCTTGATCCATCAGTGACTTATATCGTCAACACCATATTGCAGGAAGTCATGCATGAAGGCACCGGACGCTCGGCGTACCAGTCCTTCCCGTGGAATTACGGTTTGGTCGGTAAAACCGGTACCACCAATGATGCAAAAGACAGCTGGTTTGCCGGTTACACCGGTGATTATTTGTCAGTGGTATGGATAGGTCGCGACGATAACAAACCGGCCGGATTGACCGGTGCAACCGGCGCCTTGCAGGTTTGGACCTCATTAATGAAGCAGATTTCAACTCAACCGGTGACCCTGATTCCACCGGACAATATCAAGATGGCTTGGGTCGATCCGGCTAACGGCTTATTGGCGAATGAAAATTGCTCGGGAGCAAAAGAGTATCCGTTTGTTGCCGGCTCTGCACCGGAAGAATCTTCACCATGCGTCGATTCACCCATTAATCGCGTTGAAACGTTGATCAATGGATTGTTACCGAATAATTAGAAAGGTGGTATTTATGAAAAAAATTACAATTTTCGCTGGATTGATGGCAATGCTGCTTTTTAATACCTTGGGCTATGCAGAAGACAAGCCCGTTAAGCAGTTGAAAGCGTTTTTAAAGAACACAAAATCACTCACCGCTGACTTTAAGCAGGTATTGATTAATGAAGCGGGCAATCCCACTCAAACCAGTTACGGTATTTTTTACCTGCAACGGCCGGGCAAGTTTCGCTGGGATTATTTAAAGCCATTTCAACAACAAATCATTTCAACATCAGGCAAAGTCTGGTTTTACGATACCGACCTGGAACAGGTTACCGTCAAAAAGCTGGATGAATCCGTGGGTTCAACGCCGGCATTATTGTTAAGCGGCGAAATATCATTGGACGACAACTTCACAATGGAACAGCAGGGCGTCGACGGTAACTTGATGTGGATAAAGTTATTGCCTAAAAATCAGGAAAGCAGTTTTAAATATGTGCTGATCGGTTTAAATAACGATTCATTGGGCGGTATGGAGTTGAGTGATAATTTCGGCCAGCTCACGCGCATTTATTTTTCCAATGTTATTTTGAATCCGCCGTTGAAACAGACCTTATTTGAGTTTGTTGCGCCTAAAGGTGTCGATGTTTTTTCCGATTGATTACCACGTTTTGAGCCGCCGGTGTGTTTGATGATTTAACCAAACCCCTGGCCGACAGGATGCGGCCAACAGAGTTAGCCGATTATGTCGGACAGCAACATATCCTGAAACCCGGCAAGCCGCTGTATGAAGCGATTGTCTCGGGGCGCTTGCATTCGATGATTTTCTGGGGACCGCCCGGCACCGGTAAAACCACATTGGCGCGGCTCATTGCCCAACATTCCGATGCCGAGTTTATGCCGATTTCAGCCGTATTATCCGGCGTAAAGGAAATAAGAGCGGCGGTTGGCGAGGCAAAAAAAATTCAGTTGGAACGGCATCGGCGCACTATTTTATTCGTCGATGAGGTGCATCGCTTCAACAAGTCGCAACAGGATGCTTTCCTGCCGCATGTCGAAGATGGCACAGTCTATTTTGTCGGCGCGACTACCGAAAATCCGTCTTTTGCGCTGAACAATGCGTTACTGTCGCGGGCGCGGGTTTATGTACTTAACGCGTTAACGGCTGATGATTTGTTGGCGGTGATCAATAAAGCCCTGACCGATAAGGTCAAAGGTTTGGGCAATTTGGCTATCGAAATGGCCGACGATATAAAACAGCAATTCGCCCAGGGCGCTGACGGCGATGCCCGAAGACTGCTCAACCTGCTGGAAATTGCCGTAGAGCTCGCCGCCGCCAAAGGCGGAAAAACGGTTAATGAAGCCATTGCCAAAGAAGTGCTGTCGGGCGGCGTGCGGCGCTTTGATAACCAAGGTGAAGAATTTTATAACCAGATTTCGGCGCTGCATAAATCCGTGCGCGGCAGTTCGCCCGATGCTTCGCTGTACTGGCTGTGCCGGATGATGGATGGCGGTTGCGACTTGTCCTATCTAGCCCGGCGCATCGTCAGGATGGCCTCCGAAGATATTGGCAATGCCGATCCGAGAGCCTTGCAGATTTGTATTAACGCTTGGGAAGCCCAGGAGCGCTTAGGCAGTCCGGAAGGCGAACTGGCCTTGGCGCAAGCCGTCGTTTATCTGGCCTGTGCGCCGAAAAGCAATGCGGTTTACATGGCTTACAACACGGCAATGGCCGATGCCAGACAAAGCGGCAGCCTGGGTGTGCCGGTACACTTAAGAAATGCGCCGACCAAGCTGATGAAATCGCTCGATTACGGTAAAGAATATCGCTATGCCCATGATGAACCGGAAGCTTATGCTGCTGGGGAGAATTATTTTCCCGATGAATTGGCGGGCAGGCAGTATTACCAGCCGGTGGATAGGGGCCTGGAAATTAAGATCAAAGAAAAGTTAAAGCACTTGAAAGAGTTGGATAAGGGCGCAATTTAAGTGAATGACTATTCGGCAACTGGAAAATAATTGGGTTTCATTGGTTTATGTCACTTCATTGAAAAACGTTCATAGACAAGTCATAATGACCAAAAGGTAATTACGAGGAATAACATATGACAACTACACTAGTATCCGTAGCAGAAGCCAAATCACATATTTCAGAACTCATAGCCAAGAACCAGTATTCTCATGAGAGATTTATTATAACTAGGCGCGATAAACCTGTTGCCGCATTGGTTAGTCTTGATGATCTTAATATTTTGGAACAATACGAAGAAAAATAAGGCTTAGCTGCAATCGCAGGAAAATGGCAAGGCTTTGATGAAGTAACGGATGCGATGGGCGATATAGAAACTTTGCGTGCTAATGGTGGAAAAGGGCGCGATGTTTCTCTTTGATACGGATACGATTACCAATATTGTAAAACCGCGGCCCTCACAAAATCTGTTAGCCAAGTTAGAACACGTATCGAAAAACCAGCAGTATATCTCTACGATCACTATTTCCGAGATTGTCTATGGCGCAGAAAAAAGCCAACGACCTGAATATCACTTAAACAATCTGGAAACCATTTTATTGCCGGCGGTAAATATAGTCGGCTTTGATGCAAAAGCCGCTTATGTTTGTGGCCGGATTCGCGCAGAACTTGAGAAACGCGGTACACCCTCGATTTAGCCGATCTTGAAATTGCATCTATTGCGATTGCAAATAACTTGACCTTAATTACCAATAACGTACGACATTTTGAACGTGTGCCATTGCTTAAATATGAGAGCTGGCTGTAAGGAATAGACCTTCTTTTATGGGGAGTTATGGGAAGGCTGGGGCATGTGGCTTTGTTCGAAACGTTAGCAGCCATATTGGCTGTTCTGCCGCCAGTAAAATGCATCGGCAAGATTTTTTAGAATGGTTGCAAGGCCTGTTGTGCAGCACTAAATGGTGCTGGAATTAACGATATTGAAACTCGTAAATGTCAGGCATAAACAGCATGCCCAATCTACCACGCTTTCACAAGAGAATATTATGAGTTGAATTTAAATGTGAATTAAGAGCTAACGCGTAAATAATTCCAAAAAAACATGGCGGCGGCC
>NZ_DAIUEH010000103.1:0-5689 GCF_036845245.1 Methylobacter sp. | reverse complement strand
CTGCTGTTTTTAGGCGGGGTAATCATAACTATAATGAGTGATAACTAGGAATTATGCATGCCGAAACGACCGAAATCATATGCACAGGAATATTGGCTTGATTTTGAGCGTCTTAGTCTAGAATTAATTAAAGACCAGTTTAATATGGAGCCTACCGCTCTGCGTTTGACGCCAGCATCCAAGGACGGTGGCTACGATGCTGAGGTCAAATTTCAATTGGCTGCTGAAGAAAATCTCGACCTTTCTTTTCGGATTCTTCTTGAAGCAAAGTTACGCACTAAGGGCGGAGATGTGGGGCTAAGGACGTTTGCAGCAACTCTAGTTGTTGCTCACAACAATGCCGCAAATGCGCTTGTCATTGTGACTAACCAGCTCTATACGCCTCAAGCGGTTAGAGAAGTGGCTCGATTTGCCCGGGCTACCCGCATGCAAGTCAGGCTAGTTGATGGACCAGCAGTTTCTAGTTGGGTTGCGACTCGATATAACGACCTCATAATTCAAAATTATCCGGTAACATTGTTAGATTGGCTACGAGAAGTCGATGCCAATGCACCTAAAGAGCGAATATTTAAAATTTCGCTAGCTTCTTTTGGTAGCAGTATTGATGGTGCAATTGCTCATCTATCTATTGGATCTGATAAACATGGAAAACTGTCCTCCTGCTTGCTCACTGTGTCTGAAACAAAGCGAGATTTACCCCATGTGATTGGTGTACGTAGACAATCTTTAGTCAATACTCTACGCAAATGCATGGATGAGCCAGCTGGTGTTGCGCTTTTAGAAGGCGCTTCTGGGTCAGGCAAGAGTTTCCTCTTGTCCCATGCAATGGCCACAATCGAACCGCTCAAGAATACGTCTAAATTAGACCTTTCGACCATCCGCACAGCAAATCATTTATTTCTCAATGTCTTTGAGCGTTTGACCGGGATCGAGTTGGGGGCAATATTGATAGATTGCGACTCTGACCAGAAAGATATTTCGCGCCTCCTAAACGCGGCGCTGGGCACCTCTCAACCTGAAAAATTCATCGACGCAGTATCAATGGTAGTCCAGGCCAGCGATGAAGTTTTCCAAGTCCGCAGCAATTTAAACAAGGCTTTACTCGCCGAATATCTCGGTCGAATTGCGGAACGTCAGGCGGCATTGCGTCGATTCTTGATTGTCTGTGAAAACCTCAACAAAGCAACCTCTGAAGTTTTGGATTTTCTTATAGCTATTATCAACGAAGTGTCTACATATGGCGTTATGTTGATCGAATTACGAACTGATGGTGACGCACTCAGAACTTCGCCAGCTGATTGGGGTACATTCCAGAAATTGTTACGTCGAACCGCAACGCTTGATCGATTGCGAGTCCCTGATTTGGATAAAGCTGATGCGTATGCTCTGGTGGACTACTGGCTACCGGCTTTGGGTTTAAATAGGGCACAGATCATTTTCGAGCGCGTCGGTCTTTCACCATTTCTGATCGAGGTCGCCTGCCTGTGGCTGAAGCAGCACGAGATTGTTGGCACGACCACTGAAGATGCCGTTGCTATTCGAGACCTGGAGAAGTTTTTCGAGGGAATAACTCCTAACAAAGCGACTGTAGTCATACGCAACTTAGTAGAGTTTTGGGCGGGTAGTCAGCAAACAATCTACAAAGACGCCATTGTCAGCGCCGCGTTAATGGATGGCGCGTTACCCTTGGCTTGGATAGCCCAACTGGACTGGCAGCAGGACGAAGCTACCTTGGCAGATACTTTGACACAAACGGGAATTTTCGAATCTCACCACAGTATGCGAGCAGCGTTACGAGTGCGTCACGATCTACTCAGGGAATGCTGTGCAGCACTAGTCGACGAGCATATCTTCGCGGCAGAAAAAATGGCAGTTCGGCTTCGAGGGCAAATTAGTAAATTTTACCCCGCAGGTGGAGCTCTCAACCGAATTGAGGCCAAACTGGCTCTGAGGGCGGGAGATATGGAAGACGCTTTCACTCGGTCATGTCTATGTGCTCAGGCTTCTGAAGCTCAGTGGCAACTAAGCGACGCCAGCGAGATGTGGGATTTGGCGTATCAAGCAGCTGAACATTGTATCCTGCCCGACGTGACACGCGATAAAATGATCGCTGATACGCTGGTAAGGCAATTGGATGTTGAGCACAATCGCAACCGTTTACAACTTGAAGTTAATATGGGGCGATTGGCAGCACTCGAAACTCATATTGGTTTGTCACCCATCTTACGTGAAGATGTAGCGTTGCACATACAAGTTGGACTCTTACGTTGGCGTCGATTATTTTTATTGGAATGCTTTGATGAAGCATATTCACTAAGTCGTGAACTCGAACGGCGTGGAAAGAATCTTGTCGACAAATTACAAGCTGATATTCAATCCGCAATTGCTATGACCTCTAAGGGGTTGGGAAAACGTGAGGAATCTCAAGTCCAGTATGATCTTGCGGTGGCACGCTTTCCGCTTATCAGGTCATTGCAGAGAAGTAGATTATCAAATATTGCAGCCGCAAACTTAACCACTAACCCGCAGCTTTCGTTGGAGATGTATTATCAGATGCGTGAAATGTTGAGAGCGGAATCTCAGCCATCTTTACGTAATATTTTGCATTTAGAAGTCGATATCGCCATGGCTCATTTTCTTACTGGCAACTACGAAAATGCTCTTGTCAATGCCGAAGCAGCGGCAGCAACAGCACTGTCTAATTCGTATGAAACTCAAGAGGCTCGTGCCCGGAATATTGCTGCGTGCTGTCATTGGGCGCGGGAAGAGTTAGTAGCTGCATCCACACAGATAGAGCTGGCCGTATTTGCTGCTGAAAGGAGTTACTACTATCGTTTTCTTTGGCGTATGCGCGCCAACGCAGCCGGGATCGCAGCGGACAAACATGATTGGAAAACCGCAAAACAACATGCTTTTGAAGCGTTCCGCCTGATCACAAAACCGCGTCAAAGGCAGTTTTCAGACTTGGACGCGCGTAGAGAGCGTTGGTATATTGGTCTCCTATCTGCTTTAAGATCTTTAGATCGAAGTGATGAAAAGCAAGCCGCTGATAGATTAGTCACCACCGTTGCACTACCTTATTTGAAGAGTGATCTCGATACTCTACGCGCAAACGCTTGGCCATCTTCTGTATTCGATGGCACTACGCATATACATGCTAACCGTATCATGGTGACGGGATAGCTTCTAAGGCTTGTCTCCAACAATTCCATGCCTCCAAAGTTTGAGGAAGCTTTTCGTGTCGTTCGCAGGCCAGCTGAAATCCAGCTTCCGCCAGAAGGTGTAATCCCATCCAAGTTATCGTGACCGCATGTTCATCTGGCGTATCTGACAATTTGCAAATCAATTCTCCGATATTTGCTTGCGGATATCGGATCAGCAAGTTGGCCGCTAATTCTCCGTGATCTTTTCCCTTAAAGCCATAGGAAAGGCGCTCCTTATCAAGCAGCACCACATTTCCCTGAGGAGCGAGAGCAAAATGGGATACTTTAGCTCCGTTATGCAGCATAACGATAGGAAGGTGTTCCTCATGGTATGCAAGTTCGTGAAGCCGAGTCCGAAGTTTCACGAATTCTTCTTTCATATCACCTGGTAGCAGCAATTTTCCGAAAGTCGCCGCCTGGGTCAACAAAGTAAGACGCAACCGCAAACTCGATCTGTAAGAAAGAGGCCATGGGGAATGTCTATTGAGTGGACAATCCTTTATATCTCGCTCTACAAGCGCATAATCGAAGTCATCAACACCGTGGAAATATTTCCGGGCAATTTCTCGAAACATCTCTCCACCCTCAGGGCAGGGCGTGTCGGCCAGTGCATCAAGTGCTTGCCGCATGACTGCCGCTTGCTCAGGAGCGTCTCGGAGTGACTCAAGTGGGCTGCACACCGGCTGTGCAATAAGGTAGTGTTCCGAATTGCTGGCCAGAGTCCTTACAATACCGTCAGCACTATTGAAAATTTCGGACGTAAACTTAGCGCTCGCAGAGTAACATGGTTCCGATGGGCCATGTAAAAGCCAAGCAGACGTCATGCGAAAATGACTATGCACATGTTTGATCCAAATTTCATCTTCAGAATTCGTAGCGCGCCAACTTAGAGATTTTCCTCCGACGGCCTGAAGACTTATGTTCGCGCCACCACCGAGTAGCGATTCCGCCCACACTTCAACGATGGGCGCAAGATCAGTAACACTTTCTATATATCCGGGTAACCGTACCAAACGCCGTTTCAAGACTGATGGGTAATCATTCGGTTGCGGAAATTTAGATGATGCTGATATAGATTTTTTCGTGGCAATGGCATCATAGATGAAATGATGATAAGCAAAGAAGTCCCAGTTTCTCAGCGCATCTTCGGTTATCAGTCGCGCCTGATAACCCATCGCTTGAGACAAAAATGGTTGGTGCACGAATAATGACATGCGTTGTCGAAGACATGCTTCGTCACCGTAAGGAACCAGAAATCCAGAAATCCAGTCAGCGATCAAATCCGGTGCAAATCCATGTGGCGTGGCGATAGCTGGTATGCCCTGACGCATTGCCTCGACGATAACTCTACCTCCTGGCTCATAGTGCGAATGCGTTATTAGCACAATAGCACGCAGCAAAACCGCGCTCACACCCGGAGGGTCAAGATACCCCCACCACATGATTCGGGAATCACGTTCATATGAGACCAAACGCTCTTCGAGCTTAGTATATCGGCGTATATCAGAGATTTCTTTTGGTGACCCGCCGATTAGCCACAAGGGAGGACAGATTCCAGAACAGCTATCTGCGAGATCTAGCCAACATCGCAAGACAATATCAACCCCCTTAGATGGAGCTAATCGTCCAAAATAGACAAACGCACGATTGGATTGCCATCGGAGGATATCGTCGATTTCTAATGTTTGGATATTTACATCACAGGTCATGGTAGACACCTTCAAGTTCTAGGTCAACATATCGGGGGGTGCCATCGATTCCTTGTGCTGGACAGCAAAAAGGTAAGGGAACCGGACGTCCAATCACATGAAGTTTGTTAGGATTCACGCTGTATAAATGAACCAAATCGTTACGTTCTTCGGTGGAGATGCAAAAGATGGCTGAGGCCGCGTGGTAAAGTTCTGTTTCGATTTCAATCCGGCTATCGGCATTATCCAAATAACCTTGTTGTTGACGCCGTTTGCCATTGGAAATGACAGTCTGGACAAAAGGAACGTTGAATTGATGGGATAGATCCATGGCAGCTCGACCTGAATTCCAATAGACCCCGTGCAGTATGTGAATCGGCCATTTTTGATTCCGAATAATTTCAGCGATCAATTTAACAGTATGGTCATGGAAGGAATTAAGAAACCGCTTGTCGATTGGTGCGATTTCACCAAGCTTAATTCGATGAATAGAGGTAAAGTCCGAAAGCCTTTGATCGGCTGGCAAATTAGGGTCTGCGTGGCGAGTGACGACACTTGCATATCTGCATTTAAGAGCTAATCCTCGCAATATTTCTCGCACATAGGCATGTGTACCCCCTCCTTCCCCTGTTCCACTTGGTTGAACTGGATCCGCATGAAGGGAAATAACTAACACATTGGCGGTTTCGTTTTGAGATATTGGAGTAAACTCATCTCGTTCTGCATCGGGTGTCAGCATAAAGATAATTCCTAGTTATCACTCCATAAGCACTTTTCTCCTCGGATGCCCCTTACAAA
>NZ_DAIUEH010000102.1:0-5839 GCF_036845245.1 Methylobacter sp. | reverse complement strand
AATCATCCCACGCCACTTGAAAAAAACGCAAGAGCAGACCAACGCTGAACATTGGGAGTGTTAAAAAACTCTACCGCAGTTTAGTTTCTTTGTTTAAGCTCGGATTGCGCAGCCTCATGCGATGCCTGCAAAATGACCTGCCCTTGCCGACATTTTGTGAGGTTATGAAAAACTGATAGGTGGCAAGGTGGAACTCCAACCTTCGTGCCAAGTTACGCGCTTGCTCGGCGGGAAAAGCCTCAGACAAGGACGCCATTTTATGGGTGTTGAGATTGTCCAGCACAACACGAATGACTGACGCCTCAGGATAGAGTTCGGTAATGTGCTTCTACTGTGGGCGAAGTCAATTTTGGCGCGCCTGTCAGTAATCCCCACGTGGCGAAATCCCTGTTTGGGCTCGCAGATCATCATCAAATCGAACACGTTCCATCGCCGCTACGAACTCCGCACTGGCGCCCGGAATACACCACTCCTGCTTCTGCCAGGGTTTTAGAGTGTTTTTTAAAAGCCGGCGGATCAGTTCATAGCTGCACGAGGCGGCATAGCCCAACCCCACCACTTGGTCCGACAATGGCAGCAAGGTCCAGTGTGAGCACCCTTCCGGCGCATCGTTGCAGGCCCGGAAATTGTCAATTTATTAGCGTCTGTTTGTGGATTGTTAGTGGATATTACGTTCAGGAGCACAGTGGCGGTTTTTGCCGGCAACACTGGGTAAGTGGAATAGTATATTCAAGTGTTTTTCACGCTGGCGTGCTAATGGCACATGGGAAAAACTCTTTGATCATTTCTCTGAAATGTCTGATTTACAAGATATTTCAATGGATGGATCGGTAATTAGAGCATATGCTTAGCGCGGCCGGAACAGCAAACAGCAGCGCCGATAATGACCCTCTGCGAAGGCTTGGGCATGCCGATTAAATTCATACTAACAAGCAGCTGAATGCATGTTCGGTAAGCTCAAGCACTACCGCAGAATGGCTACTCGTTATGAGAAAAAGACTATTAATTACATGGGGATGCTGTCATTTTCTTCGGTGCTTTTATGGCTTAGATGAAACGTTAACAGAATCTAAAGTAACGGCAGCATCCATCTATCAAAGATTCCCTTTTGCCCCCCCTACTCCTTACAGATCAGAGCTATACACCTTAGACCGGCCTTGATAGCGCATCAATAAAAGCACCAGCACGATTGCCGGCAAACCCACCGCTGATGCATAAATAAAAAAAACAGTGTAGCCATAACTATCGACAACTACCCCGGAAAACCCCCCTAATAGCTGAGCAGGCAAAGTCATCAGCGAACTGAACAACGCATATTGCGTGGCAGTGTACGCAGTATTGGTTAAACTGGAAAGATAAGCGATAAAAACCGATGTCGCTATGCCGCCGCTTAAATTATCCGCGCTTATAACACCTGACAACAGTAACAAATTAGGTTCACTAACCGCCAAAACAGCAAACAGCAGATTGGTAGACGCTACCATAATCGCACCCAGTAGCAAGGGACGCATAATGCCATATTTAACAACCAGAACCCCACCCATTGCAGCACCGGCAATAGTCATAAAAAAGCCAAATACTTTACTAATATCAGCAATATCTTTTTTACTAAAGCCCAAATCAAGATAAAACGGGTTCGCCATAACCCCCATGGTAATGTCGCTCATTTTATAAACTGCAATAAGCATTAAAATCAACAAACCGACTCTGCCGTTGCGCCCAAAAAACTCCACGAAGGGATTCAACACCGCACCCACAAAGCTTGTCGACAGCCGCCGCCAAATCTTCTGATGCTTTACAGCACCATTCTCGCCGCTCCCGCAAGAAGACTCATGATCCGGCTCTTTAAGACAAAGAGTCGCCACCAATCCCACAGACATGGCAGCCGCCATTACAAAATAAGCCGCTTTCCAACCGGCATAATCCGCGATATAAAAAGCCCCTGCACCCGCTACCAATAAAGCAATTCGATACCCTAACACATAGGTCGCCGCCATAGCGCCCTGATACTCCGGATTTACCGATTCAATACGATAAGCATCAATCACAACATCTTGCGTAGCTGAACAAAATGCCACCCACACAGCAAAGAAGGCAATCTGCTGCAACTCGCGATGCGAATCCGAAAGCCCCATGCCAATCAGGCCGACGACAATCCCCAACTGCGCAAGCAACATCCAAGCGCGTCTTTTACCCAAAAATTTAGTTAACAACGGCAGAGACAACCTGTCGATGACGGGAGCCCAAAAAAACTTTATTGAATAGGTAACGCCGATCCAGCTAAAAAAACCTATAACCGATCTTTCCACACCCTCATCCCGCAACCAGGCCGATAATGTCGAAAAAACCAATAAAAAAGGAAGTCCGGCGGAAAAACCAAGGAATATCATGCCGCGCACTCGCGGCTGAACGTAAATTGAAAAGGCCAATCGCCAACTTTTACTGCTAGCCATTGGCCTTACCTGACAAACGCGACTGCACAGATAGATATGATGATCGTTCCGAAGCAGTCGCCGAGCGCTGCACGAGGTGTGCAGCGCATATTTGAGCCATCAGCCATTAATTAGATAATGAGCAACGATACTTGCCACATAACCGCCGGCAATTGCAGGTGTCCACTTTAAATGACTGAAAAAGGTATATTTATGGTCAGACTGCCCCATTAAAGCCACGCCGGCAGCAGAGCCAACGGATAATAACGACCCACCAACACCGGCAGTTAACGTTACCAATAACCACTGATACAGATCCATATCCAGATTCATATTGAGCACCGCAAACATAACAGGAATGTTGTCAACAATCGCCGAAATCACACCCACTAGAATATTTGCCGTAGTCGCACCCAAGCCATCGTACATAGCGCCGGACAACAACTCAAGATAGCCGATATAACCTAACCCGCCGACGGCAAATACCACACCAAAGAAAAACAACAAAGTATCCCATTCGGCATGCCGCACTTTATCGAAAATATCAAACGCGTCATCGCCTTCAACGCGATAGACTGTTTTCAAGCGATAACCGTAAAGCATCAACGCGGAAAGACCGACCATCATGCCCATAAACGGTGGCAAATGCAGCGCTTGCTTAAAACTTACCGCCGTAACGATAGTCAACAAGAACATGACACAAACCTGTATCGCACCGGGCTTTAATTGCACAGCCGCTTCATCAGAGACCTTAGGTTGCTCATCAGGTACAGCAAAATACATCACCGCTGCCGGCACCCCGTAATTTACCGCCGATGGAATAAACAACTTGAAGAAATCAAAAAACTCAGCATACTCAGCTTGCCAAACCATCAAGGTTGTAATATCGCCAAAAGGACAGAACGCACCGCCCGCATTAGCCGCAATCACCAAATTAACAAAACCGATGCTGACAAATTTAGGATTATCCGAACCTACCGCCATCACCACCGCGCCGACCAATAGAGCCGCCGTCAAGTTATCAGCCACTGAGGACAAGAAAAACGTAATAATACCGGTAATCAAAAACAGCTTCCGATAGCCGAACTGTTTTCTTACTAACCAGGAGCGTAAAGCTTCAAACACATTTCGCTCAGCCATAGAATTAATATAAGTCATGGCAACTAACAGGAATAACATCAACTCCGCATATTCTTTCAAATTGTATTCGAAAGCTTCATGCATATCCTCAGCAGAAACACCCGCTTGAGCCGCTAAAACGGCCGCATTTGCCCAAATAATACCCGCCGCCAAAATAACCGGCTTAGACTTACTCAAATGAGTAAATTCCTCTGCCATGACAAAGCCATAAGCAATGATAAAAATCAGAACCGTATAAATACCCCGCTCTGTTCCCGTCAAACCGAGACTACCAAAAATTTAACGGACAATATTAGCACCATACAATAACCTTTGTCATTTTATGACCTACAGTATATGATTATTAGTCGTAATTACTCGCCTGGACAGGCACTAAGCGCTCATTTATGTATCAGTATAACGACATCGACCAAACACTCATTGAACAACGGGTAGCCCAATTTAGACGGCAGACTGAAAGCTTTTTAAAAGGCCACATCTCAGACGACCAATTTCGCGCCTTGCGCTTAATGAATGGTGTCTACATTCAAACTCACGCCCCGATGTTACGGATAGCCGGTCCCTATGGTCTGCTCAACGCCAAACAAATCCGAAAGCTAGCTCATATTGCCCGGACCTACGATAAAAACTACTGCCACTTCACGACCCGGCAAAACATCCAGTTTAACTGGCCTCAATTGGAAAAAATTCCCGATATTCTCGAGGAATTAGCCAGCGTCCAAATGCATGCCATTCAAACCAGCGGCAATTGCCTTAGGAATACCTCATCGGATCACTTAGCCGGTGTTTGTATCGATGAAATTGAAGATCCCCGCCCTTATTGTGAGATTATCCGGCAATGGACTACGCTTCATCCCGAGTTTGCTTACTTGCCTCGTAAATTCAAAATTGCTGTCAGCGGCGCAAAGCTTGATCGTGCAGCCACTCAATTTCATGACATCGGCTTGCATCTGGTTAACAATGACGCCGGTGAAATCGGCTTTAGAGTACTGGTCGGCGGCGGCTTAGGCCGCACCCCCATTATAGGTCAAGTCATCAAACCCTTTTTAGACAAAAAACACCTGCTGTCTTATCTGGAAGCCATACTGCGAATTTACAACCTATTCGGACGCCGCGATAACAAATACAAAGCGCGCATTAAAATCCTGGTCAAAGAATCCGGCATGGAAAAGTTTTCCGAACTGGTCGAAAAAGAATGGCTGCTAATCAAGGATGACCTGGAGCTGCCCCTCGACCGTATAGAGGCCGTCAAAGCCCAGTTTGCGCCACCTGCCTACCAAACAAATGCCGCACAGGATACGAGCTTTGCGCTGCATCAACTCGAAAACAGCGCCTTTGCCACCTGGGTTAAATACAACACTGCCGATCACAAAATAGCCGGTTATCGTGCTGCATTCATATCATTAAAAGCGCCGGACTCACCTCCCGGCGACATGACCGATACGCAACTTGACGCCGTCGCCGACATGGCCGACCAATACAGTTTTGGTGAAATCAGAAGCACGCACAGACAGAATTTGATTCTTGCCGACGTAAAGCAGGCAGATCTATTCCCGCTGTGGCAACAACTCGATGCGCTGAAACTGGCTACGCCAAATATCGGCACCGCGACCGATATGATTTGCTGCCCCGGCCTCGACTTTTGTTCACTCGCCAATGCCAGCTCGATTAGCGTCGCTAAAGAAATCAACGACGCTCTCGATGATTTAGACTACCTCCATGACATAGGCGATGTAAAAATCAACATGTCCGGATGCATGAACGGCTGCGCGCACCAAAGCGTAGGCCATATCGGCATACTGGGCGTCGATAAAAAAGGCGCTGAATGGTATCAATTGACATTGGGCGGTTCCTCGGAAAACGAGGCGGCTATCGGCGAACGCCTAGGACCTGCCGTTGCCAAAGACCAAGTTACTCATGCAGTCACCACCATTCTTGATGTTTATATCAAGCAACGCCTGGATGATGAATCATTCCTGGACATGGTAAAACGCGTTGGCATTAACCCCTTCAAAGAGCAAGTCTATGCAAATAATTAAAGACAAACAGATTGTTGACGACAGCTGGAGCTTTGTTGCCAACGATGCCGAATTGAAAGACGGCGACATCAGCGTTTCATTAGCCCGCTGGAAAAAAGACAAGCAACAATTGCTTAAGTCCAACGGAAAGATAGGCGTCAGAATCGGACCTGCCGATTCAGTTGAAGACATTGCCGCCGATTTAAACGACATCCCGTTAATCGAGCTGGATTTCCCCGCCTTTGCCGA
>NZ_DAIUEH010000101.1:0-5991 GCF_036845245.1 Methylobacter sp. | reverse complement strand
TAAAAGGTAGCCAAATAAGAAATACGGTAACTAATTTACGTAATTAAACACTAGACCGGTTGGATGGCTTCGTGGCCCGCCGCAGCCAACAGGTGAGTTTGCTGGGCAATGAACTGGACATCAGCTTCGACGCTCTGGGACTGGTAGTTGCCCCGCTGCTGGCAATCGGCTTAGGCAAGATACACGCGTCTTATCTAGCGTTAAGCGTGGCCTACTATATCTATCAGTGGGGATTGCAACGCCGTCGCAACCTGGGTTTACCTGTTCATGCCTTGCCGCCGAACCCTTTGCGCCGTATATTGGCGGGCTTTCAAATGGGCTTTATTGCTATCGTGCTTTGGCCGTTGCTTAACCCGGCTCTGACCACAAGCGCCGGTATCGCGTTTATGTTGCCGGTGCTGTTTGGTTTTGTGGCGGATTGGTGGGTTGTTAGCGGGAACATCCAACCACAAGCACTAAATCGTTTGGAAATATTTAGTGGGCGGTTTTTTCAACCGGGTTTGCGTGTACTGCTGGTTCTGCTGTTGTTTTCGGTGACAAAAGACTCCGCCCTGCTCTCGTTAACGGGTATGACTGTTGATGTTTTTGGTTTATTGCTCTGTACCGGCCTGATTCTGTTGGGCTTTGCCGGACGCTTAGGGGCACTAATCTTAATTATACTGTTAGGCTGGCACTACCCAAGCGGCGCCATCGATTTTAAGGGCTATGTACTTATCTTCACGGCTAGCTGGATTTTGTTGCTGGGCACCGGCCGCTTCAGTCTCTGGCAATGGGATGACGAATGGGTCACACGCTATGACGGTGCCTGATGTCATGGCTTAAAGCGCTACCGCTTCTGCTGTGGCTGGCGGCTCTGATCCTGGTCGGCTGGATTCTTGGCCAATTACCGCTTGCAACTATTGTCCAGAGCATAACCAAACTATCCCTTGAGCAATGGCTGGCTTGGATAGCGCTTAACCTGGGCATTATTTTATTGGCTACAGAGCGCTGGCGGGTGCTCACCAACATACTGCATGTGCCGGTGCGCTTCGGTGAGTTATTGATAATCCGCCAAGCCGGCCAAACGGTGAGTTTTATCACGCCAGGCCCTCAGTTTGGCGGTGAACCCTTGCAGATTTACTGGCTATGCCAGCGCAACCGGCTACCGATACACTGTGCTTTGCTGGCGTTGGGGCTGGATAGGTTCTACGAGCTTTGGGTTAATTTCGGTGTACTGTTGATAGGTGTGCTTCTGCTGTTGGTATCGCCCATCGCCGAAGTCGTCGACTCGCAGGAAATTTCGCTGGTTCTACTGTTAATTCTTCTGACGCTGTCCTTGTTTGGCTGGCTAATTTTAAAGCAACCCGAACGAGTCTTCGGCTGGATAAAGCGAGTGGCTCGTCACTGGCAACATCACCCTCGTTTGCAAAACATAGAAACTCATTGGCAGCGGCTGGGCAGCGATGTGAAACGGATTATGGAAGAGCGGAAACCGGCGCTGTTGCGAGCATTCATCCTGTCCATTGTCGGCTGGGTCGGATTGATCGGTGAATTATGGCTGTTGCTCAGCTTTTTTGACCTTGAACTGGATGGTTATGCATTTTTAGTCATTGTGGTATCCATGCGCTTAGCCTTCCTGTTGCCGCTGCCGGGCGGCATCGGTACGCTGGAAGCTACTATGTTTTGGGCATTTCAATTCCTGAGCCTGCCTACTACGGGAGCCATGGGCTTGATTGCGCTGATGCGGCTACGTGATGCGCTGGTGCTGATGGCGGGGCTTTGGTGCCTACGAATAATGCAGACGAGGGGATAAGACGGTTGGACTGCTTATTTAAGTATTTTGTACAAGTACATAGCTATAGTGGACCCCGATATCCGGATTATAGTTAAGTCCGTAGGGCATGCACCGCATACCGGTTTATAAGCTATAACATTCAAATACTTATAAAGGTACGCGATGCATGCCCTACCTGACTATAGATTAAAGAATCAGTATATTGCTTCCACTAATCATTTTCCGAAATAAGCAATTCCATCGATAAATGGTTTTCATAGTGACCATTGATTTTGACCGCTTTGATATGTCGGCCTTCTTGAAAAAAGCCAAAACTTTTATAAAGCTGGATCGCAATTTCATTCCGCTCTCGAACCGTCAACACGACCCGGCTTAAGCCACGCTCCTTAGCTGCTTGCAGTGCGGTGCTGATGAGGCGAGTACCAATACCCAGACCACGGTACTCGCGGATAACGCCTAATCCAAGTACGCCGGAATGTTCCAATACCGGCCGATGCAAAGATGCAATATCACACCAGCCGATGACTTTTTCGCCATCAAGGGCAATGAAATGTGGCCAGTCTTCGGCAAGGTTTTGTTGGACATAAGCCACGGTCGTTTCTAGCGGCGGACCTTCAGTAAACGCCAGATACCGTAATTCCCTGGCTACGCTATCGACAGCTTGTGCAAAGCCGTCGATATACTGTGCAGCGATTTTTATGATGGGATAACTCATTGTTAGTTACGCTCCAGCCATTGGTCGATAAGCGGTAAGCGTCCGTTGCGCACCTTGATGCGATAGCCGATAGTCGCAATTGCCGTGTCAGCGGAACGGCGCGAACCGACCGGCAAGTTTGCTGCGGCGTAGGTATTGATCTTGCCGATCATATCGGGGTTTAGCGATCGTTCTGTCAGTCTGGCGAAATAATTGCCGCGCGACGGCGCATCCACTTTTTCGGTAACGGCCGGAAGATGCGCTACGGCAAAGTCGAACGCCAAGTCGGGATGGAATTTACTCACGCCTTGGATTATGGCGGAACTGGTAGTAGCTCCCGGCTCTGCCGTCAACGCTAAATCTAAACTTCGATGGGCAAGGCTTTCATCTTCGGTAATCGATAACAGTGAATAAAACTGGTCTTTGATCAGCGGCGTTTTTTCCGCGAGCGCAGCGGCATGTAGTTGTTCCCAAGTGGAGGCATCCGCATGCTGGGCGACTACGCCTAAAATGGTCTTGCGCAAGGGTGCCGGCACGGCGGTTGAATCAGCACCTTGGGCAAGGTAGCGCCGCCGGGCTTCGGCGATAACGTCAGGCGCGCCAAGGCTACTTAAGGTTGCGATCAAGTTATTGCGCAAAATGGCGACGGTGTCCGGCTCATTAGAGCTTGCTGTCCAACTGGTTTTATCGAGCACCGGCGTTAGCCGGGCAATGGCAAAGCGCCGGAACTGCGATTGCCGGGCGGCGTCACCACGATAAAGCTCATCAATGCCACGGAATACAGATGCGACTTTGTCCCAGACCTGCGGGTCGGCGCTGATCGGGGTTGCCTTGGCCAGTTCGAGCACGTCGGTTGGGGATTGTAGCCCGGTCAGGCCTAAGGCCGAGGCGTCCGACAAGATGCCGAGTTGGTCGATGGCGGTGATTGAGGCAAAACTTTTGATAATGTCGGCAAATAGTTTTGGCGCATAAAGCGTACGGAAATAGCCGCTTTGACCGGCGTTGACAATAACCGGGTCGCATCCCTGTACGGTGACGGTTACTACACCGTCAGTCACCAATTGGTCAACTTTGGCTGCATTAGCAGACGACTGAAGCCGTACCGGAACCCGCCAACGCAGCGGTTTTTTGTCCGGGTTATTTTTGCTGAATTCGCCTTGGCGTAAACGCAGTTGGCTTTTGCCGTCCTTGCACACTTGATTTTCGACACGAATCAGCGGTACGCCCGGTTGCAGGGTGAAATCTTGGGCAATCGCGGCGATGGGCTTGCCGGCCGCTGCTTCCAGCTCCCGCCACAAATCGGCCGAAACGGCATTGGCATAGCGGTGCGCTTGCATATATTGCCGGATGCCGGATCGCCAAGCATTTTCGCCCACATAGGCTTCCAACATGCGGATCACAGCTTCGCCTTTTTGATAAGTAATGGCATCGAAAGCTTGGTTAACTTGTTCCACGGTTTCCACATGTTGCACGACGGGGTGCGTGGATACTAAAGAGTCCAGCTCAATGGCACGGTCGCGGTCGTTGACATCGCTCAAGGCGCTGTTCCATTCGGGATGAAGTTTAGCGGTGGTGCGGCTTTCCATCCAGGAGGCAAAGCTTTCGTTAAGCCAAAGGTCGTCCCACCAAGCCATAGTGACCAGATTGCCGAACCATTGATGCGCGGTCTCATGGGCTGCGATCATGAATGCGCGTTGCTTGTCGGCTTGGGTTGAGATCGCCGGATCCAGTAAGATGGAATGCTCAAAGGTAAAAATGCTGCCCCAGTTTTCCATCGCGCTGAAAAATTGGCTGCGACCGGGTGCGGCAACATTATCCAGCTTGGGCAACGGATAAGGGGTGCCGAAATAATCGTTATATTCCTGCAAAATCCCTTGGGTCGATGCTAACGCAAACGCCGCTTGAGCAGTTCCGCCTTTTTTGGTGATGACGCCAATTTCCGTGTCGGCCAGTTTTTCCGTGACGCGATCAAACTCGCCCAGCCCGAAGAACAGCAAATAGGTGGACATTTTCGGTGATACCAAAAACCGTACTCGGCTATAGCCTTCGTCAAGATCGCGCCGATCTTCCACAGGCATATTGCTGACCGCCAGCTGGCCCGTTGGTATTGTTGCTTCAAGCTTAAAGGTTGCTTTGTAGGAAGGCTCATCCCATGACGGGATAACGCGGCGAGCATGGGCGGTTTCGAACTGTGTGTATAGCGCCCGCTTGCGGCCGTCGTTGCTGTCATAATCTAAGGCAAACAATCCCGCTGCCTGGGTTCCTATCTTGCCGGAATAATCGATGTTCAGCCAATACCAACCTGGCGAGATGGTCTGCTCGAAAGTAAACGTCGCGGTTTGCTGGGCTTCATTAATCCGGACGCTGGGGGCTGGAAATGATGCGCCGTTTTGATCTTTGGACAAGGCTACTTTGGCGAACACCAGCTCGACGGCATTTAGGGTGATGCTGTTGGTGGGTTGCAATACCTCGATAAAAATCGACACCTTGCCATCGAAACTCAACGCCTTCGCATCGGGTTTAAGCGCAACATCGTAATGGCTTGGACGAATACTGCGTGGCAATTGGGTGGTCGTTTGTTCGACGCCGGAATTTACAGGAATGGCTTGTGCCGGTTGGATTAGCAAACTGCCAAACGTAATGGCAACGGCTGAAATCAGTAAGCGATGCATCGGTAGCCTCAATAAAGTAAATGGGATGGTTGTTGCACCTACGTCGGTGTCTAGCAACTTAGCGGTTATTATTCGGTGGCGCAAATTCAAGCTCAACCAAAGTATCGTCCGACCAGCTTTGATCGCTGAGAGGCGGATTGTAAATTCGGCCATTTGCGCGAATATGTTTTTGCGCTAAGGTTTCTCGGCGCTTACCGGAAAGCAATGTGGCGCTGTTCAGTGGCCGGGGTGCAAGGAAGCCAATATTGAGCCAGCTGCTTTGGCATGGGTTACCAAATAGACTAGCCGCAGCACGGAGGGCGATGCCTACATCTATAAAAGTCCAATTCATTTCGCATTGCAAACGCAAGTCTCCCAAACGCCGTGCGTTATCTGGGATATCAGGGCTTTCAATCCAAGAGACAAAATTATAAAGCGCTTTACTCCTGTTAAGCACCAGCTTGGCATCGTCATCGCTGGCCGCCGGTTGCGGGGTATGCTAAAGGTTTTATCGGCGGCTACCGGAATGTCGATTGCAGTATTGCTGCTGACTAGTCGTAAGGTCAGAGGCTTCCTGCTTGCATCCCATTGTTTTCGGTTTAATTGCACTTTAAAACGAGCTGGGGCAAAAGGCGCCAAACCATGGTGTTTGTCGTATGCATCCAGCGCTTTCAGAACTTGACGATAGGACAACCCGGCCGGATCTTTAATATTTTGCACGACGATTTCATTTAGATCCTGGATAAATTTGTTTTCTGCTGATGCTGGGCTTTCTGCAACTGTTACGCTGGTGTGCAGTAGTAACATACTCATTAGATGTTTAGTCCCATATTTAACTGGTATAAACTATCTTGAACTCAAGGAGCAAAAGC
>NZ_DAIUEH010000100.1:0-6167 GCF_036845245.1 Methylobacter sp. | reverse complement strand
TGAGTTACCGGGATTTAGTTCATTCTTCAGACTCATTTATCTATTGGAAAATACTCCCATGCCGCTGGCGAGTATGCTGCGCATTCACTGCCTGTAGAACTGGCTCAGTTTTTCTGACCGGCAAATGGAAGATGCTCTCTATGAAATAGAGCGCGCCCGTCGCTTTACCCAGTTTTGGTAGTGTCGCCGAAGCCTTGCCGGATGAAGCCACGATTCTGAACTTCCGTCATTGGCTGGATAAGCATCAATTGGCTGAAGAATTGTTAGAGCTCCTTAATGCCTGCTTGAAAGAACAAGGGCTTTTAATTTCTCAAGGTGGATGGTCGATATCACGATTATTCATGCGTCCAGTCCACCAAAAACTAAGGATAAAATGCGTGATCCGGACATGCGCCAAACCCGAAAAGGCCCAGCAATGGTACTTTGGCATGAAAATCTATATCGGTGCCGATGTGAATTCCAGTGCTTTGCTCGCGGTGACCTCAACGGTCGCCCATGTCGCTGACATCGCTGAATTGTCTAAGCTGTTGCGAGATAGTGATCGCGTCATCTTTGTGGATGTGGGTTATACCCGTGATGAATGCTGGCGTGGAGCTCGGCATCTGGGTCTCCGCTGGTGCGTCAATGACAGGCGTAAACCCGGTAAGAGCCTGTCGTCCAGCCAGAAAAAGCGCAACCGAAAACAGTCCTCGGTTCGAGTCCACCTGGAGCGCATTTTCCTGATAATCAAACAGCAATTTAGCTTTCAAAAGACCCGTTACCGGGGTCTGGGGGGGGGGCACTTGTTGGTGGGACTGGCCAATTTGTACCTGCTCAGGCGGCAGTTGAAGGCTGTCTGAGGGCAAAGTAAGGTACATCTGTCGTTTCCCGAAAACGGCAGATGAAGAAAGAATAGCGGGGAAAACGGTTAAAAATGCCATTGGTTGCGTATGTCCAAGCGGCGATTTTTGAAAAAAATCAGCTTGTTTGGCAAGTCGGGCTGGCCAGCGATTTGATCGGCGCTTCCCTAATTAAGTCTGAAGTAAAGATTATGCATTAATGCGGCTAATAGGCAGTTGTTAGATAGAGTCTAAGCCGGACAGGCCTTCAATAGACCAGTTGGAGAAGTCAAGAGAACCTTCGTCGTTGTCTCCGTTTTTATAATTAATCCGGCAGATATATTTCTTTGTAATTGTGCTTGCAGTGGTGTTCGTGATGTCGATTTCGGCATTAATGACATATTGGTAGTTTCCTAGACTCCAAGCGTTAAGGGGTTTTTCAGGGAAGTTAATGGATGTGTCAGGTCCGAGTTTGGATTTAATGTAACTATTACAATGTGTAAATGCAAGTTTGGTTAGTGGTGTAGAGATAGGGGATTGGCCTCCCTGATCTTTGCTGTCAACAAGAAACAAATCTGACTGAATTACTTTGTAAACAAAAGGCATGATAACCTTGCTTTGAATTAAAAGTAGAGTTGATAAAGCGGCGATAAAAATTATGATGGAGTATTTCTTCATGGATTTAAGGTGACCGAGTTAAAAGTGAAATTATAATTAATTCTAACAGGAATCAATGTTTTAAGTGTAAAGGAATTTAATAGGAAAGGCTGGAGTTTAAGGAAATGTATTCGGTGTTTGTTTTTGACTTGACAAGGCTAATTGAGCTGGTAGACTGACAGCTCACTAAATTGAGTTGGTGGCACTTGATCCTTAATTTTATTAAGTATGGGTGAGAAAATGGAGTTGTAACTTATAGCCCCTGGCCATAATTAAGTCAGGGATTTGATAATTTTTGGAGGTAGAAATGGCAGCTACAACTGAATCAGTGAGAGCTGATGCTGCGGAAGCACCGCTGTTAAATAAGAAAAATATGATCCTTGGAGCATTACTATATGTAGTGTTCTATGGTTGGGTTCGTTGGTATGAAGGAGTCTATGGCTGGTCAGCTGGTCTGGATTCATTTGCTCCTGAATTCGAAACATATTGGATGAACTTTCTTTATATTGAGTTTGTTTTAGAAGTAGCAACTGCAGGCATTTTGTGGGGCTATATCTGGAAGTCTCGTGATCGTAAAGTAATGTCAATCACACCAAGAGAAGAGTTAAGAAGACACTTTACTCATTGGACTTGGTTGGTAATGTATGGCTTCGCTATCTATTACGGTGCTAGCTATTTTACAGAACAAGATGGTACATGGCATCAAACTATCGTTCGTGATACTGACTTTACACCAAGTCACATTATTGAATTTTATTTGAGCTATCCTATCTACATCATTACTGGCGGCGCTGCTTTCTTGTATGCAAAGACCAGACTTCCTACTTATCAGCAAGGTCTGCACCTTCAATATATGGTTGCAGTAGTTGGTCCTTTCATGATTCTGCCAAATGTTGGTTTGAATGAATGGGGTCATACTTTCTGGTTTATGGAAGAGTTGTTTGTTGCTCCTTTACACTACGGCTTCGTATTCTTCGGATGGGCAGCTTTGGGTGTAATGGGTGTTGTGAACACAGAAGTTATAGCTATCGCTAAGCTTCTGAAAAAAGACTTAGCTTAATTAAGAGTCTTGGTTGTAATTACTATCTCCGCTTGCTGTTTCGCTTTTTTTCAGGGTGAAGCAGCAAAAGTAGAAGATGGTCATTAATAAAAATAATTTAAATCCTTTAGGAGGTAAGCTAATGAGCGCATCTCAATCAGCTGTACGTTCACGCGCTGAGGCAGTTAAAGTTTCACGCACGTTCGACTGGCTAATTCTGTTCGTATTGTTCTTCGTTGTACTTGGTGGTTATCACATTCACTACATGTTAACTGGTGGTGACTGGGATTTCTGGACTGACTGGAAAGATAGACGTCTATGGGTAACTGTAGCTCCAATCGTTTCAATCACTTTTCCGGCTGCTGTTCAAGCTGTGTTATGGTGGCGTTACCGTTTACCTTTTGGTGCGGTGGTTTGTATCTTAGGCTTGCTTTTAGGTGAGTGGATCAACAGATATTTAAACTTCTGGGGTTGGACTTATTTCCCAGTAAACTTCTGCTTCCCTTCAAACCTGATGCCTGGTGCTATTGTTCTTGACGCTATATTAATGTTGTCAGGCAGCATGACATTGACTGCGGTTCTTGGCGGTTTGGCGTGGGGTCTGTTGTTTTACCCAGGCAACTGGCCAATTATGGCGCCTTTACACGTTCCTGTTGAATACAATGGCATGATGATGACACTGGCTGATTTACAAGGTTACCACTACGTAAGAACTGGTACACCTGAATACATCAGAATGGTTGAAAAAGGTACATTAAGAACTTTCGGTAAAGACGTTGCTCCAGTATCAGCGTTCTTCTCTGGTTTCGTGAGTATTTTAATTTACTTCTTGTGGCATTTCTTCGGTAAATGGTTCGGTGGTACTTCATTCACTCAAAGTGCATAATTAAAATTAAGCACTTGCTTGTAAGAAACACACACAAAAAGACTGATGTTAATAAAGCCAATTATGCTGTTGACATTAGATACTCTGAAAACTATAGATTCTCTATTATAGAGGAGGATATATGAAATTAATAAAAGACAAGGTTGCTAAATTATCCTTTGTCGCACTGCTGGTAACTGTTACAGCAGCGATGTTTTACGCACCAACTGCATCTGCTCATGGTGAAAAGTCGCAAGCTGCATTTATGCGTATGCGTACAATTCATTGGTTTGACCTGAATTGGTCAAAAGATACAGTGCCTGTTAATGATACTATGACAATTTCCGGTAAATTCCACGTTTTCGCGGGATGGCCTGAAACTGTCGATAAACCAGAAATTTCATTTTTGAATATCGGTATTCCTGGACCTGTATTTATTCGTCAAGGTTCATGGATCGGTGGTCAATTAGTGCCTCGTTCAGTTACTCTGGAACTGGGTGAAACTTATGAATTTAAAGTATTGTTAAAAGCGCGTCGTCCAGGTGACTGGCACGTACACACTATGATGAACGTTAAAGGCGGTGGTCCAATCATCGGTCCAGGTAAATGGGTAACTGTTACTGGTTCTATGGGATCATTTGTTAACCCAGTTACTACGTTATTAGGTGATACTATCAACCTAGAAACGTATAATCTGAGCAACACTTACTTCTGGCACGCTTTCTGGTATGCCTTAGGTTTGGCTTGGTTGGGATATTGGGCTCGTAAACCAATATTTGTACCACGTTATCTTGCTATTGAAGCAGGAAAAGCAGATTCTTTGATTACTTCTCTTGACAAGAAAGTTGCTATGGGTTTTGCGGCAGGTACAATTGCAATTGTTGCTTTCGGTATGAGCAGCACAAACGCAGCATACCCTGTAACAACTCCATTACAAGCTGGTTTGTTACGCGGTATGAAACCAATTGAAATGCCTGCTAGAACTGTTAACGTTAAAGTTGAAGATGCAACTTATCGTGTGCCCGGTCGTGCTATGCAAATGACATTGACTATCACTAATAATGGTGATTCTTCAATTCGTTTGGGTGAGTTCAACACTGCTGGCGTTAGATTCTTAGACTCTAAAGTTCATGTAGATGAAACAGGCTATCCAGATGACTTGTTGGCTGAAGAAGGTTTGACTGTTAGCGATAACAGCCCAATCGCTCCAGGTACATCAAGAACTGTGCAAGTTACTGCTTCTGACGCTGCTTGGGAAGTTTACCGTTTGGCTGACTTGATCTACGATCCAGACAGTCGTTTTGCTGGTTTGTTATTCTTCTTTGATGAAGCTGGCAACCGTCAAATGGTTATGGTAGATGCTCCATTAATTCCATCTTTCATCTAAAAATGAAATAGTTAACTAACACTTCGGTCGTTAGTTAAGGGAATTGAGACCCTCGTTACTTATTGGTAACGAGGGTTTTTTTTTTTTGAAAGAACAATAGAGTAGTGGTTGAAGCTTAACTGTTTTGTGTAAAATTGGTAGCATGATAACAGAGACCTGCACCCGCTGCGAGAGCAGCAAACTGACCCGCAATGGTAAAACCAGCGGGCAAACAAAAATTCCGTTGCCATGCCTGCGGCTGTTACGGCACGTTGGTCTCCGATTATGGCTACAGTGAAGAACGAAAATCCGAAATTCTGAGGGCTTACCACGAGCGTTCCAGCCTACGCGGATTAGAGTGCATCTTCGGGGTTGTCCGTCAAACCGTGGCGGCATGGTTAAAAAATACCATCATTTGCGGCCCCTGGAAACCACTTTGGTACCGCCCAACCAGAAGACGTTCTGGAGCTGGACGAGCTGTGTCGTTCGTCCAGTGCAAGGCCAGCGCCTGCTGGGTGTGGGTCGCACTCTGCCGCCGTACCCGACAGAGGTCGTGCCCTGGTTCGCGGGCGACCGAACGCGGACAGTTGCTGCCAGCTCTGGGCGGTATCGCCGAAGCCTACCGGGCCGCTTCACACTGACAGCGACTTCTGGGCCTACCAAGGCGTGTTTGGGGACAACCATCAATCGATCGGTAAGGAAAACCGGACAAACAGCCCATATCGAACGCTGGAACAACACCCTGCGCCATCGTTTGGCACGGTTTGTTCGCAAATCGTTGGCCTTTTCCAAAAGTAACGAGTTCCACTATATCGTCCTGCAACTTTTTATATATGAATATAATTTGGCTCATGCCAGTTAAATACTAAGGATCCCGTCAAAAATAACTTCCCGAAATAATCAGCCGTGAGGCAGAGTCCGGTAATTCCATCGGGGTAGAAAATCATCAAACACGATTCTCCTGTTTTTGATGAAATCGGTGGCGCATTTCTTCCCCGTTTCATAGATACCGGCCAAAATGTCGACAGTGACTTTTAATCCGGTTGTAGTCGTGGCTTTTTCCATGAAGGAGTACAGGAAGCGTAACGTTAGTGGAGCGGCGTACGACGACCCCCGCGTAGCCGTAGCGGTCGGGCGTTTTGACGAAGTTGTAGCGATAGCGGAAGCGCAGTCAAAATGCAAGGCCATCCGACACGGCGTCAAGTCATTACGGGAGTCATGGCGCACAGCGTAGCAACGCGAAGTTGTGCGTCGTGACGGACGGAGGACGAACGCGGGCCGCCGAAGGCATTAATGGCCAGGTCATTTTTCGCTGCTAAAATCGGATGGATCCATTTTAGCTTTCGCGAAAAATCCTGGCGCGCTTAAAATTGCTTGGCAATCTCAAGCGTATGAAACACCACGCCCTGGCAGGCGCGGGTG
>NZ_DAIUEH010000099.1:0-6745 GCF_036845245.1 Methylobacter sp. | reverse complement strand
CCAATATTCTAGCCCAACCGGTGAGCTGGCTTCTATTTAGCTCTTAATTCACATTAAAGTAACCTGAAACATCATGGTTGGTTTTTGGGCTCACAAAACTTAAATAAGTCTTTACCTCATCATTATCTAAATTTTCTTCATCGCCCGAAGTGTTTGCATAGGAGGTTAAATTTATGCGTGCCGCTTGATGAATTTTGGACAAATCAATCGAAATAATGCTTACCGGTTCCAGATCAGCATTAACTTGCAACATCTTTTTGTCTTTTATCATCGCAATCAACAAGTAATCATACTGTTCTTTATAGCGCACAAAAACAATATACCCTCCCGTAGAAGTAGGTTTGGCTTTTGCTTCCCTGGCAAGCTCAGCCAGACATCTTGAGCTTAAAGCTAAGAACAGGTCATCCGACTCATCTTCAAGATATTTATCTGTGTAGTTTGGAAATTCATTGGTCTCATGCTTTCGGGAAAAGGTACCATAAATGGCATGATTGCCTTTGGTGCTATAAAGCTTGCCAAGCCCGTCAACCAGCTCAATAACCATAGGCGAGCTAATATCTAAAACCTTGTCGGCCAACTTTGTTTCAGCCGTTGATGCACCAGAGTCTTTTAATAACTCATGAATGACTACTTGCTTAATTTCCATTAAATATCCTTAATTTTAAAAAACGTTATCACTAACCTGATCTGCACTGCCATTAATCGATTCTTTCTCTCCACCTTATATAAAATCAACTGAGTTAGCAAGTATGAGCAACACTAAACATCTTGCATGATTTTGATTTTTCTTCTTCTCCTGTCACCCTCCGCATCCTAGATGATTTTGGCAGTACTGTAGGTTAGGCATGCCTTTTATGCTTTACATCCCGATATTTCAATATGGAGACAGATTTCTATTTTCCCCATCGCCGGATGCTAAAGCTTTTAAATAACAACGCTGTAACGCTGTAAGGTGGATTCGCCCATAGGCAATCCACCACGATTGTAATTGGCGTTGTACGCTGATTGGTGGTTTGCTATCGCGAAACCACACTACACTTTTCAAAGCCCCAGCTCATCCAACAATTGCGTAGCCCGATTGGGGGTTGCCGCGCAGTTAGGCTATCAGGAAACGCTACTTCGCTTCTTCCGCCAATGCTTGAGTGGATAGTTCAAACATCAGCTTGTTCAGGCCGATGCCACGTACTTTGGCAATGTTCTTGAGCCTTTCCACATCAGCATACTTTACCGACTATAACCAATTAGGTTATTATCCGCTCATGGAAAAACAGACGCCTCACTATAAGTTACCTGTCGTTAACGCCATGATTGACGCTGGAAATATACGCGCAACAAAAGCTGCTCGCGAAGGCGGCACGGCATTAGGATTTGATTTCGACAGCATGCTTGCTGTCGTTATGGCGCTTACTCCAACCGATTTCTATAAGAGCATGACCACTCATGCGGATCATCGGATTTGGCAAGACGTTTATCGGCCAATCACACCGGCTGGCGAAGTCTACCTGAAACTCACGGTCATTGATGATGTCCTCATCGTGTCCTTTAAGGAGCTATGAATATGAAATGTCCATCTTGTGCGGCGGCAGAATTGGTGCATGACACCCGCGACATGCCGTATATCTATAAAGGTGAATCGACCATTATCCCCGCAGTAACCGGCGATTTTTGCCCGGCCTGCGATGAATCCATTTTGGATGCAATCGAATCGCGGCGTACGATGAATTTTATGCTGGAATTCAACAAGCAGGTGAATGCATCGATTGTCGACCCTGGATTTATTGCCAGCGTTCGTAAAAAGCTCAAGCTTGACCAACGGGAAGCGGCAGAGATTTTCGGCGGCGGGGTCAATGCCTTTTCACGCTACGAGAATGGCAAGACCAAGCCACCCTTGGCACTGGTAAAGTTGCTAAGGATACTTGACCGTCATCCAGACCTACTAGACGAAGTTAAGGCTGTTTAAGGTGCAATCCATAAGTGCTGGCACTGATTTGTTCGATGACTCCCTGATTTAGTTTTCTGCAAACAACCTCGGAAATAAAAACTCAACCGATTCACTGCCGAAATGCAGCGATACAGGGCCTTTCGGAGTTTCCGACTGTAAGATGCCATCATTGATTAAACTTGCAAGTACCATGCGCGCACTGCGCTCTTTCAAGCCGGTGATACGTTCGGCTTCACCGCGTGGCATCTCGCCTTGCATCAGCACTCTTTCCAAAATATAAAAGGCCTCCGGTTTTAACGTACGGCTTTCCACATAGGCTTTGAGGCGCTCGGCCAAGCGGTCAAATTCGAATAGGCCGCTCATAAAGCCCACCTGATCGAGGCACACTTCTAAAAACCAGCGTATGAACTCGACCAAGGCTTTTTGGGATAAGTTTCCACGGCCATCCAGGTCGCCTTGCCTTGGCGTATCGGCATAATCCATCTTGCTCTTGTAATCTTGTCGACTTTCCAGACCGCGAGCGAGGCCGCGCGACACCGACCAAAGCCCTGATGCGCCGATTCCGGCGGTCAAACCCATCGCATGACTCATCAAGCGGCTGACTCGACCGTTTCCGTCTGCAAATGGATGGATATAGGCCAGACGGTGATGCGAGGCGGCCATGGCGATGATCCGTTCGCCCTTGCCCATCGAAGCCAAGCGGTAGCGTTGCTCGAAGTAGCGCACAAACTCATCGACACGGCCGCTATCAGGCGGAATATGCCTTCCCACCGAAACATTGTGTTCAGGTCGCGAACGAAGCGCTCCAGGCTCCATTCGAAAGCCATGCTTCCCGTTGTCTATCCAAAGCATGGATTCCGGCGCATCGCGGTAAAATTCACGATGCAGCCAGCACAAGAACTCGGTCGATGCCGGTTCCGGCAGATTCCCTGCCGCATAAAGCCGGTCAATCGTTTGTTGCAACCTGACATGAGCACGCGCTTCGATTTGGAAATTACGGCGCAACGCGTCCTTTTCCGAGGTATAAATAAATCTGGTGTATAGCAAACTTGAATAAAGGTGGCGACCTCTGCTGAAATTAGATTAACGAAATCGAATAATCAGCAAAAAAGGTACGCCATGAACAAAGATAACATAAAAGGACTGGATATTGCCGGGACAATAAACGATAGCCTGACAGAGCTATTGAGGCATGGGGCGCGAGGCCTCATAGAAAAAGCGGTTGAAACGGAACTGCAATTTTTTCTGAGCCACTATGAGAACATAACAGACCAGCAGGGACGAAAAACGGTAGTCCGCAACGGTTATTTACCGGAACGAGACGTGTTGACTGGGCTGGGATCGATAACGGTTAAGGTGCCTAAGGTACGGGATCGTTCCGGCACCGGGATCAAATTTAACTCGGCCATTGTTCCGCCTTATGTGCGCAAAGCCAAACGGGTCGAAGCGGCTTTGCCCTGGCTGTATTTACGCGGCATTTCCACGGGCAACATGCAGGACGCCTTGTCGGTTCTACTGGGGGAGGAAGCGAAAGGTCTGTCGCCGGCGGTGGTCTGAAGATTATCTGGCCTGGAACCGCCGAGATTTGGCCGATGAAAAGATTGTCTACCTCTGGGCGGATGGCATCTACTCGACATTGAGAGGCGAGGATGACCGCCTGTGTTTATTAGTCATTATTGGCGTGAATGAGCGAGGTGAAAAACGCTTATTAGCCTTGTCTGACGGTTATCGTGAATCCAAGGCGTCTTGGCTCGCACTCCTACAAGATTTAACCGACAGGGGGCTAAAGACAGTGCCGAAACTGGCTATCGGCGACGGTGCCTTGGGCTTTTGGGCGGCCTTGGATGAAGCATGGCCGCAAACCCGCTGTCAACGCTGCTGGGTACACAAAACCGCCAATGTGCTTAATGAATTGCCGAAAGCCATCCACGGCAAAGCCAAAGCGGGGTTGCATGAAATCTGGATGGCTGAAACCAAAGCTCAGGCAGAAAAGGCATTTGATCGGTTTGTACGGGATTTTGGCGCAAAGTATCCCAAGGCGACCGGCGTTTTGAGCAAGGATCGGGAGGTATTGCTCAGTTTCTACGACTTTCCGGCTGAGCATTGGGCGCATATTCGGACGACCAATCCGATAGAGTCGACCTTTGCTACAATCCGGCATCGAACCACCCGAACTAAAAACTGCGTTTCTCGTAACACGCTGTTGGGATTGGTCTTTCAATTGGCGTTGTCGGCTGAAAGAAGCTGGCTTAAGTTACGAGGTTTTGATCGCCTACCTGAGGTGATCAAAGGGGTAAAGTTTCAGGATGGGATAGCGGTTTTAGATGAAGTGAACGATATTGAATATAAACAGCAGAATGTTGCCACCGATTCAAATTAACCATACACCAGATTTGACTATATCTCTCCTTTTCCAAATCATCCGCCAAGGCCCGCTCAATATCTCTTGGCTTGGTATTATGCCCTTCGATAAGATTTGAGTAATAGCAGTTCATAATCCGAACCAGCTCAGCCAGACTGGAGGCTGTACTCGGATGTAACCGACCGGCAATTCTTTCTGACGAGGTTGTTAGATTGGCGATCAGATCTGTAATTCCAATCGGAATGCTGTCAAGCAGGCAGGGCTCGATTCGATAAGGCGTTTCAATGGGAAGTGACATGCCGATCTTATAATCTCGCAAGATATTGTTTTTATAAGATGAAGTATACTATTTTTTTACAATTCCGCCGATTTTTATGCCGATTACAGAAATTAGCTTAATCTATTGTTTTAACTAATGTTTGATTGCCGATCACACAGAATCCGTGCCGATCTTAATTGAACAGTCCGTCATACCGGCATGGTGAACTTTTTTAGATAGCCACGATCAATAGCCTCACTTAATCGCCCGCAATAAATTGCCGCAATACAGCTCCTTCCCGGTTTTTGCAGGCATCCACAGTTGTCTTATTTCCAGTTGCTTGGCAGAAAAAAACTGCCCGGCGGACGCTGCCAAATCGGCCGTCTCTATTTGGGGCGAGTAAGTGTTAAGAATTAAAAACGCCCCCGGATTCATCAGCCCGTGTGCCGTTTCTATCAAGGCGGCCAAGTTATTTTCCAACTTCCATTTTTCGCCTTTTGCGCCCAATCCCCAAGCGGGCGGGTCCATGATGATGCCGTCGTATTGATTGCCGCGCTTCAATTCGCGCCGGGCGAATTTTAACGCATCCTCATGCACCCATTTGATGTCGGAAAGATTAGATCGCTCCTTGTTTTCGTTAGCCCAAGTGATCAGCTGTTTGACCGAATCCACATGCACCACTTCCGCTCCGGCCTCACGGGCAACCAACGAGGCCGCGCCGGTGTAGGCAAATAGGTTTAAGACCTTTTGACCGGCACCAAGCCGTTCTTTAATAAAGCGCCAATTTGCCTGCTGCTCGGGGAACAGGCCGACATGCTTGAATTTGGTCAACTTCAAACCGAAACTTAAGTTTTCGTAACAAATAAGCCATTGTTCGGGAGCGTGCGGTTTGATGTTAAGCCAGCGGCCTTGGCTTGATGATTGTTCTTCAAATTCCCAATGCGCCATGTCTTGCCATTGGGAATAAGACCACCCCGATTTGCAATTGGCTTGAATTTCCGGGCGGATAGTGATGATCGTTCCCCAGCGCTCCAGTTTCTTGCCCTCGCCCGCATCAAGCAGCTCGTAATCGGACCAAGGCCGACCGTATTCGCGTGGAATTTTTTCGTGTGTCATTGTTCTATTTTAGCTACTGTTTCGGTTAGCCTTAGCGATAACCGATTAAAGTTCAGGGTTAAAAACAGCCTCATTGTATACCAAATTCACGCCATCGATTTCGGCTTCCGGACGCCCCATTCCCTTGTATCGGAAAACTGTCTTTTTGCGACTATTCGCGTAGAATCGTTAGACTTAATTTATCCGACATTCCTTTTATGCGTTTCCACCCACTCTTATTCATATCGTTCATACCCTTCATTGCTCACGCCGAACAACTCACCGTTACGCCATACCGGCCCACCGTATCCAACCCGGCGGAATTATCTGCATTACGGCATCTTGAAGTTGAATTCGGCGCACAATCGAATCAGCCCGGCATGCAAGAGGAACGCAACAGCCTGCCTTTCTTGTTGAAATACCCGTTTGCCGATCAATGGGGCTTATTGGTGGGTGGCGAAGCGTGGATTAAATCCCGTAACACGGACGAAACCATTTCCGGTTTTGGCAACACCTCGGTGCTGCTTAAACATTATTATCCGATTAACCCGACCTTGGCTGTCGGTTTTGAGGCGGGAGCGGTCTTGCCGTCGGCGCGCCAGTCGCTGGGACAAGGGCGAACCGACTATTTGGCCAACTTTATTGTCAGTCAGGATATTTCCGACTTGCGGATTGATGTAAACGCAGGCCTGACGCGAAAAGGGCTTAAAGAGGATGACCTGGATCGATACCGGTACAACTGGGCGATAGCCGCGTCGCAAATGTTCACCGAACACTGGGGCATTGCCGGGGAATTTTCAGGCGTTTTAGCCCAACAACAAAAACCGACCAGCCAGTTTTTAGCGTCTCTAAATTATCTAATGACGCCCCAACTCATGCTGGATTTTGGCGGCACGGCAGGCATGACCCGCGTAACTGACAACTATACTGTTTTCGCCGGATTTACTTTGTTAATCGCGCCTTAAAATCTTATCCAAACGTTTATACTGCAAACGGTCATGAATTGCGCATTTTTGAATTCCCTCACCCCAGCCCTCTCCCGAAGGGCATAAGTATCTACACAACTTTGCCTAAAAATTGCTGGGCC
>NZ_DAIUEH010000098.1:0-7368 GCF_036845245.1 Methylobacter sp. | reverse complement strand
TGATCAGTTGCGAAGAGATTATTTCGATACTGGATCAGTCGGTGGCGCATTTTCAGAATCGTAGAGCTAAGGCAAGGTGACAACCTAATTGATGACCCACAAGCCTTATATTCCGGACTCCGTTTGTTTTTAGGATAGCTTGGGAACATTCGTGCTGTTTAAAAGAAAAATAAACACCGATTATCAGCTTTTAATGCCCTTTACCTAAAAATTAACGGAATAAAAAAGTTTTTGCTTTTTATGAAGCGAGATAATAGTCGAGTGTGCCTTCTTTTATTGGGCCAGACAATAAGTAAAAATCTGAAAGCATCACCGAATAAGCCGATAAATCCAAATCTGAATTATAATCGACGCAATTTTTGGGTGGACTGGATATAACAATGCGGCAAACAATAAAAGCAAAACACGAGTTACGCTTATATGAGCTTAAAAAAGCGGTAAACGACTTTCTTGAGTTCACCGAAAATTTAACGCTGCTTCAAGCGGTCAATGAAAAGGCCCAAGAGATGGCTCAGGCTGTCGATATGTTGCAACAGTTGTTACAGCAGGGTTTGGTTGCAAATAAGCTGGTTAAGGCGGTGAATACTTCTGAGGCGGCGGCTTTGCTCGATGATATCGTCGATGCTGATGCGGTTAGTGAGTTGGAGTCTTATATGTTGTCGGCGGCGGAAGGTATTGAAGATGTCGAGGTAACGCAGTTTTTAACGGAAGTTATGGACAAGGTTGAACGTAAATATAATCTGCTGCTCGAAAAAGCGCATGCTTATAATGCCTTACTTAAAGGTTAAGCAAGCGTAGTTTCAGTAATTGCGTTGGACAGAAAACATCGCCAATAAAGTCAACGCTTGTTTGTATTCGGAATCGGGCAGGACGCTTAATGCGGATATTGCTTTCTGAGCTTCCTCGTCGGCACGTTGTTCTGTGTAATCTATGGCTTTAGTGCTTTGCACGATGGCGTAAACTTCATTAAAGGCATCACGGTCACCATTTTTGATCGCATCAATGATGATTTTGGCCTCGTTTTCGTTGCTGTTCTGAATGGCGTAAATCAGCGGTAAAGTTGGTTTGCCTTCGGCAAGGTCGTCGCCGAGATTTTTGCCCAGCTCCTCTTTACTGGCTTTGTAATCAAGGGCGTCATCAATGAGTTGAAAAGCGATGCCCAGATGCTGACCGTATAGCGCAAGTCCTTGTTCTGTTTCGGTTGACGCTCCGGCAATAACAGCGGCCAATCTGGTTGCAGCACTGAATAAAATAGCGGTTTTTCTGGCAATAACTTCGAGATATTTTTGTTCTGTCGTCTCGGGATTATTACAGTTTAAAAGTTGCAGTACCTCGCCTTCGGCAATGGCTGTGGTGGTTTTTGACAGGATTTCCATTACTCGCATATTGCCGGTGCGGACCATCATTTCAAATGCGCTGGAATAAAGATAATCGCCTACCAATATACTGGCAGCGTTACCCCAGACAGCATTGGCGGACTCTTTGCCGCGTCTGAGGTCGGAGTCGTCCACAACGTCGTCATGCAACAGTGTAGCAGTGTGGATAAATTCAATGACAGCAGCCAGAAGCAGATGGTTATCGCTGGCTCCTCCTAATGCTTTTGCTGCCAGCAGCAGAAGCATCGGGCGCAATCTTTTGCCGCCGCTGCCGACTATGTAATGTCCCATCTGGTTAATGAGCACAACATCGGAGCTCAACTCATTAATAATAAGCTGGTCGACGGCCTTCGCCTCAGCGTTAGTTAATTTCTTGATTGAGTCGAAATCAATGAGTGCAGGAGCGGTAGCGGAGGATTGTGAATGCGATGCCATTATGTAGTGCTGCGTATAGGTTTGGGTTATTTTTCATGGCGATAGCTATGAAAATCAAATTCTGTTAAGCTATTATAACTTAATAGAACATTAATCGCCCATGCTATTGATTAGGTTGATTGAGGGTAATAGCTTTTTTGTGCTATTTTGATAAGATAATTAGGTTGTTAATTTAATATTTAGATTGACTTAGCCTTGTTTTAAAAATATAATTTTTTGTTCACTTTAAACAGATTAATGCTTGATGGAGCTTGCGCCGATGTATGCGGTAATTCAAACAGGTGGTAAACAGTACCGCGTAGAAGAAGGTACTTACTTAAAAATAGAAAAACTGGAGCTAGGCGAAGGCGACAGCATTGAGTTCGATAAAGTACTGATGATTCAGTCTGACGATGCTGTTAAGGTCGGCATGCCTTTTATCGAAGGCGGCAAAGTTACAGCGACTGTCTTGTCTCAAGGTAGACATGCAAAAGTCAAAATTATTAAATTCAGAAGACGTAAGCACCATATGAAGCAAATGGGGCATCGTCAATACTATACAGAAGTCCAGATTACTGGCATTTCTGCTTAAGATATTTAGGAGTTACAGATGGCTCATAAGAAAGCTGGTGGTAGTACTCGTAACGGTCGCGACTCTAATGCGAAAAGATTGGGTGTTAAGCGTTACGGTGGTGAGAGTGTAACGGCAGGCAACATTATTGTTCGTCAACGTGGAACCCAGTTTCACGCTGGTGATAACGTAGGTTGCGGAAAAGATCATACATTGTTTGCAACGGCTGATGGTAAAGTGGTTTTTCAGGTTAAAGGACCGAATAGCCGCAAATTTATCAGTATTGTTGCTGCATAAAACATACGGCTGTATCGCGCCATAATACGGCGGGACAGTTTGGTCGAGTTTGTCTAGCTCGGCAATTTTAAAAAGCTCCGCCGTTATAGCGGGGCTTTTTTTGTTTTTATCGGTTGGGTTTGAAGTTTGGCGGCATGTGAGTTATGAGATTTGTTGACGAAGCGGAAGTTCGCGTAGAGGCGGGTGATGGCGGTAATGGGACTATCGGATTTCGACGCGAGAAATACATTCCGATGGGTGGTCCGGATGGCGGCGATGGCGGCGATGGCGGCAGTGTTTATCTGATTGCGGCGGAGAATGTAAATACTTTGGTGGATTTTCGTTATCATGCTGTACACAGAGCTCAGCGCGGACAGAATGGCATGAGTCGCAATTGTACCGGCAGAAAAGGCGACGATTGTTATGTTCCGGTACCGCTCGGTACATTGGTTTCGGACGCAGAAACAGGCGAAGTTATCGGTGATTTAACTAAAATTGGCCAAACCCTGCTGGTCGCTCAGGGCGGATTTCACGGACTGGGCAACACGCGCTTTAAAAGCAGTGTTAACCGGGCACCGCAAAAAGCCAGTAAAGGCAGTGAAGGCGAGCATCGCAGGCTTAATCTGGAGCTGACGCTAATTGCCGACGTCGGTCTGCTGGGTATGCCTAACGCCGGAAAATC
Organism: Methylobacter sp.; assembly: GCF_036845245.1. Classification (NCBI taxonomy): domain Bacteria; kingdom Pseudomonadati; phylum Pseudomonadota; class Gammaproteobacteria; order Methylococcales; family Methylococcaceae; genus Methylobacter; species Methylobacter sp. Next base: position 4,049 of record NZ_DAIUEH010000098.1, on the reverse strand, counting down.
CAGCTTGATTCGCTCGGTATCGGCGGCAACGCCCAAGGTCGCCGATTATCCATTTACGACCTTGCATCCTAACCTGGGCGTGGTTAGCGTTGACGATTTACGCAGTTTTGTTATTGCCGATATTCCCGGTGTTATTGAGGGGGCGGCTGAAGGCGCGGGTCTTGGTTTGCAGTTTTTAAAGCACTTGCTGCGTACCGGATTGCTGTTGCATTTGATTGACGTTGAGCCTTATGAAAGCATGGAATCGCCGGTACAAGCGGCTAAAAAAATTATTCATGAAGTTGAGAAATGGAGTGACGAGCTGGCCGCCAAACCGCGCTGGCTGGTGTTGAATAAAATAGACCGTCTGCCAGTCGAAGAGGTTGATCAGCGATGTCAGGCTATTGTCGACGAGTTGGAATGGACGGGGCCGGTCTTTAAAATTGCGGCAATCAACGGGAATGGCACAAGAGAGCTGATGTTCGCCATTATGAATTTTTTGGAACAGCAACGGCAGGAAAAAAGTGAGCAGGAGTGATTTTGCTAAAGTTAAACGGGTTGTTGTCAAGATAGGTAGTTCTTTATTGACCAAAGGCGGTTTGGGGCTCGATAAAACTTCCATTGCTGCCTGGGTTGAGCAGATGGCCGGTTTAAGGCGGCAATCTATCGATGTGATACTGGTTTCTTCCGGTTCCGTCGCAGAAGGCATGTGCCGGTTGGGTATGAAAGTGCGGCCGAAGACCTTGCATGAGCTACAGGCGGCGGCATCTGTCGGTCAAATGGGCTTGGTGCGGGTTTTTGACGATAATTTCCAGCGTCATCAATTGCATGCGGCGCAGGTGTTGTTAACGCATGATGATTTGTCGGACAGGCAGCGCTATTTAAATGCCAGAAGCACGTTGCTGACCTTGCTCAAGCTTGGCGTAGTGCCGGTTATTAATGAAAATGACGCAGTGGCGACCGAAGAGATTCGCTTTGGCGATAATGATACGTTGGCGGCATTGGTAGCTAATCTGGTCGAAGCGGATTTATTGATTATTTTGACTGATCAAAAAGGCTTGTTTACAGCCGATCCTGGTTTAAATCCCGATGCGGAATTAATTTCCGAGATCAGCGCTAACGATGATCGACTGGATGGAATGGCCGGTGATAGTCGTAGCGGCTTGGGCCGAGGCGGTATGTGCACAAAAGTGCGGGCGGCGCGATTGGCTTCCAGGTCCGGCGCTGCAACAGTGATTGCGGCGGGTGCTGCTGATAATGTTATTAGTGCCGTAATCGCCGGAGTTGATTTAGGTACTCATCTATTACCGGATATAGAACCATTGGTGGCAAGAAAGCGCTGGCTCGCCGGGCAGTTGCAGGTTAAGGGGCGATTGGTCTTGGATGCTGGCGCGGTCAGAATGCTGAAAAATGAGGGTAAAAGCCTGTTGGCGGTCGGTGTTAAATCGGCGTCAGGCAGATTCGAGCGTGGTGAGTTGGTTTCTTGTGTCGATGAAAGCGGCTTGGAAATTGCGCGTGGGCTGATTAATTACGGCAATGCCGATGCCCAATTAATAGCGGGTAAAAGCAGTTCTGAGTTTGAAAGCATTCTGGGTTATTTCGACGATTCAGAGTTGATACACCGGGATAACTTGGTAATAATTTAGTGCATGTCAGTCATGCAATAAAAAAGGCCGCAACTCAGTGAGTCCGGCCTTTTTTATCAGTAATGCTAAAGCGATTAAGCGATAGATTTTACTTTTGCATTCAGTCTGCTTTTACCGCGTGCGGCTTTATTTTTATGAATAATGCCTTTGGTAACTGCGGAATCGATAATCGGAACGGCAGTGTTGTAGGCTGCTTGCGCTTTTTCTTTGTCGCCAATTTTAACTGCGGCAATGATTTTTTTGATGAAAGTGCGTAAGTTGCTGCGTTGTCCTGCGTTGCGAATACGGCTTTTTTCCGCTTGTCGCGCACGCTTTTTAGCTTGTGCTGTATTAGCCATAGTTTTTCGATTCTTGTGTAAGTTAATTAAGCCCTACATTATCTGTATAAATGATATTATTGTCAAACTTTTTAATGCATCATAACAGGAGCGCCGTTGAGCAGGCAGCTTTTTAAATCGACAGTGGTTGTCGGTAGCATGACCTTGATTTCACGAATTCTCGGGTTTATCCGGGATATGTTGATTGCACAAGTTTTCGGTGTGGATTCGGCAACAGATGCATTTTTTGTCGCGTTCAAGATTCCCAATTTCTTGCGTCGTTTATTTGCAGAGGGCGCTTTTGCACACGCTTTCGTACCGGTGTTGTCCGATTATAAAGAACGCAGTAGCACAGCTGCGTTAAAACAGTTTGTTGATAAAACAGCCGGAACCCTTTCAGTGTTTTTATTGTTGATTACACTGGTCGGTATAGTTGCGGCTCCTGTGCTTATCATGCTGCTGGCTCCCGGTTTCATGTGGCAAGGAAACCAATATGAGTTATCCGTGCAGTTGCTGCAAATTACCTTCCCCTATCTTTTTTTTATTGCGTTGGTAGCTTTTGCCGGCGGCATTTTAAATGCGCATGGACGATTTGCAGTTCCCGCATTAACGCCGGTTTTTCTGAATATCTGCATGATTGCCGCCACCATCTGGCTTGCACCGATGATGGATGAACCGGTTACCGCATTAGCCTGGGGCGTTTTTGCTGCGGGCATCGTGCAGCTGCTGTTTCAGTTTCCTCCGTTGATGCGCTTGGGGCTGATGCCAAGGCCACGATTGGGCTTTGATGACGCGGGCGTTAAACGGATTATAAGCCTGATGCTGCCGGCTATTTTTAGCGTTTCGGTGACGCAGATTAATTTGTTGCTGGATACCTTGTTTGCCTCGTTCCTAACCGTCGGTAGCGTGTCCTGGTTGTATTATTCCGACCGACTGGTGGAGTTTCCGTTAGGTATTCTGGGCCTTGCGTTGGCAACGGTTATCTTACCGAGTTTAGCCAAAAGTCATGCGGCGGAAGACAATGCCGTTTTCTCAAATGCGTTGGATTGGGGTTTGCGACTGGTCGTTTTGATAGGCCTGCCTGCGACTATCGGTTTGGTGATGTTGGCCGAACCGATGCTGTCGACACTGTTTCAATATAATGAATTCGGCGTCAGCGATGTGCATTTTGCAGGGCAGAGCTTGAGAGCTTACTCGGTAGGGTTGCTGGGTTTTATCCTGATTAAAGTGTTAGTGCCGGGCTTCACCTCGCGCGGCGATATGAAAACGCCGGTTCGCTACGGGATTTACGCGATGCTGGTTAGCTTGGGCTTGAATGTGGCGCTGGTTTTCCCGTTGGCGCATGCGGGCTTGGCGCTGGCGACATCCTTGGGCGCTTTTTTTAACGCCGCGTTGTTGCTGGTTAATCTGCGAAAGAAAAATATCTATCAACCGGCCAGTGGCTGGTGGTTGTTTTTTGCCAGAGTAACACTGGCCGCAGCAACAATGTCGGCTGCATTGTATTATTTTGTCGATCCGGCTTGGTGGAATGACTGGAGCTCTTCGGCGCGTGTACTCAATTTGGTGAAATGGATAGGGATTGGTTTGCTAATTTACTCAGCAACATTGCTGTTAACAGGTTTAAAAATAAAACATTTGACCAGTCACATAGATTAAAGCGTGACAGATTGGATTTAAGTTGATCTGGTAGAGTTATAACCTTAGCCAATATATTATTTGAATGTTCTGACAATTTGTGGACCAGTCGATCCGATTCATGCTTTATTCAGATAGCCACATACAGCCGTTGGTTATTACGTATTTTAAGAGCCGCTGATTATGCAAGTTAGCAAAATGGGTAGGTGCTTATACGTATGGTATATTTATTTCTAATGTTGGTATTCTGTTAGAGCTTTATTGCGGTGATTGATTCAATCAGTGGACTAGCAATGAGGCTGAGTTAACTTTTCCGTCGAACTGCCATACAACGGAAGAAGTATCTTTGTGTGCATTCCCATGAGCAGTGTTAAATTAGTCTCAATAACAGTGAATCACTAATTATTTTAAATATTATAGGACTTACGCAAAATTAGACTTTAAGTGTCGTCAATTCAACCCAAAGTTGGTA
>NZ_DAIUEH010000097.1:0-7392 GCF_036845245.1 Methylobacter sp. | reverse complement strand
TTTTCAAGGTGAGACAATAACTGGTGTGACTTCACGTCGCACGCTTTCAATATTTGTCACTAATCAGCGTTGGATTTTCCACTAAAAAAATTGATGTGTGCAATAGTATCAGCATGATAGTGGTTGTCTACGGAAAAATTTAAACGCTCTTTTGCTGTAAAATTGGTAAAACTTCGACTCCGTTTTTTATACAGCAAGAACTGGACTGGCTATAAAAGACTTCGCATAATACTTTTTATGGTCAAATTCCATCAATATTTATTTTGATTATTTTGATGCTCCTTGGTATGAAGCACATCCGACTATACTGAACTTAGTTGCCAGATACTTATGCAACATACATATTAACCCATTATAAAAAGATTAACTAAAATTAGCATATTGCCGAACTTATTCATCGCCATAAAGTGATTAGTCTCTACCGGCAGAAATTGGCCCAGAGTGATGACATGGACTCCTCCTCACCCTCACGGTGTCATAATGCACCCAGCCAATTAACGGGAAAAAGAGGAGTCCGAAATGAATAGTAACGTCGTGGGTTTGGATTTAGCAAAAAGTATATTTCATCTGTTTAGCCTTTCTGCTGAAGGCAAATCAGTAAAAAAGAAACTGAAACGTAACGAATTATTAGCCTATATTGCTACAAATACCATTGAAGTATGACACTCAAAATTCATACCCAAAACCCAATAAAAACCAACTCAAAACATGACCTCGTCTATATGTTTTAGGCGCGTACAAATCTCGTGATTAAAGCGCGAAATCTTGTCCGAATAGTAGCATTTAATTCAATATATATACGACACAACTCTATGTTCTAAAATAGCTTTTATCTGTTTCGGATTGTCCAGAATTTATAAAAAAACTGACTTAAATTTCCAATCAATTGACTGAGCCTAATTTAGGACTCAGCCTATAAAATCCAACAATAGATCGACACGCTTTTTAAATTATAAAGCCTATCATCTCGTTACTGTGGGTTGAACAGGGAGCCCCTAATTTCCCCTGCCAACAAGCCTTATATAAGGTCACAATATCAACGTATGCCATCATGGCGCTCCGTATCATGGTTAATGGCGCTACCACTTACTGTGAGTAGCTATCCTTTAAGCGACATCGGTTTGTTAATACACAGGCACTCTATACACGACTGACACAAGTAAGCACGACTACAATTCAGTGACTCATTTCCCTAACTTTAATAAATCAAACACCACCTTTGCAAAACCGGCGGCTTTGACGGGGTCCGATAAGAGCTGCATCATTTGGTTTTGATGGGCTTCACTACTATCCATGACCGCGTCATCGACGGCTTTGGTAAAATCGCCCAGCATGGCCTGCTCAGTTGAGTTATTGGCAATTTGCTTCATGACCAAGGCATTTTCACTGATTTTATCTCTGATGGTATGGGCGTAATTAACCAGGTCTTTTTCCGTCAAATGGTCGGTAATAAAAAGCTCATTCAAGCGGCTGATAATCTGCGAGATAAACTCTTCATGTTTATCTTTTGCTTTGGCCGTACCCAAGCCTTCACCGGGTTCAAGTTTATAATCGGCTGAATCTTCTTTTAATTTCAAGTCTTGCTGGCGGATGACGGAAAGGCGGTAATGGCTAAGGACTACGCCACTTAAGTCAATGTCCTCTTCCTCCAAAAACGTTTCGCGCAACATCGGTCTCAGGTTTCGCGCATACAGGCTGAGTTTTTCTAAGGCCTTGTCGTCGTAATCGACAATCTGCGACATGAATTCATAAAAGCGCACGAACGTACCCAGATCTTTTTTAAAGATTTCCAGCGCGTCCTTTTCTTTTTTGCAGGCCTTAAAGCTGTTTTCTGCATTGGCAATTAACACCGCATCGGCCGTCTTCTTGGTGCGCTCAAACATGGCCTTAGCTTGTTTATACGCATCTATAGCAGACTTATAACGCTTCACCCAACGATCTACCGCAGGTTTGCAAATATTGGCAATGGCGGCGTTGCTTTTGCTCTTTACAAAAAAGGCTTCACAAAACTGTTCGACTTCTTGCCAAGTAAAAATACCCGCAGCCCGCAGCTTATCAAACAGATCAAAAATTAAATCAGGGTCCGACACATCGGCTAATTCGGCGGTTTGATAATAGGGCTGAAAGGCGTTGAGTATCTCTTCCGGCTCATTAAAAAAATCCAACACGAACGTACCCCTTTCGGCTTTACCGGGATAAGTCCGATTGAGCCGCGATAGGGTTTGCACACACTCGACGCCACCGAGCTTTTTATCGACATACATGGCGCAGAGCTTGGGCTGATCAAAACCGGTCTGGAATTTGTTGGCGACAATCATGACTTGATAATCATCCGAGTCAAACGCTTTGCGTAGTTCACGGCCTTTGAGGTTCGGGTTCATCGTGCTTTCGGTAAACTTCTCACCCAGCAATCCCGCAGCATTGGGATCTTTATTGTTAAACTCGACTTCACCGGAAAAAGCCACCATGGCATGAATGTTCTGATAGCCTTTGGCCTTAATGTATTGATCAAATCCCTGCTTGTAGCGCACCGCTTCTTTACGCGAACTGGTAACCACCATGGCCTTAGCTTGGCCGCCTAATAGACCCATCACATTGGTTTTAAAATGCTCAACAATGACCTGCACTTTTTGCGAGATGTTGTAGTCATGCAAGCGTACCCACTGATTGAGCTTTACCTTGGCTTTTTTACTTTCAACTTCCTGGTCGGCGCCCTGAATTTTTAACGCCAGGTTATAAGCGACTTTATAGTTGGTGTAGTTTTTTAAAACATCCAGGATAAAGCCTTCTTCAATAGCTTGGCGCATGCTGTACACATGGTAGGCTTCGGGAAGATTGGTTTTTGACGGCGGTTCATCAGGGTTCGGCAAACGACCAAAAAGTTCCAGTGTTTTGGTTTTTGGCGTGGCGGTAAACGCCAGATAGCTGACATTAGCGGAAGCGCGACGGGAAGCGACAGCGGCATCCAGAATATCTTCGGCAGTCACCTCTTCTTCATCTGTGCCTTGCGCATCCATCATCAACACTTCTTTTAATTGACGCGCCGTGGAGCCGGTCTGCGATGAATGCGCCTCATCGGCAATAATGGCGTAGCTCCGCTCTTTTAAGCTGACACTGTTCTCAATGGCTCTTAAGACATAAGGGAAGGTTTGAATGGTGACAATGATAATCGGCTGTGCGTTATTCAGGGCGGCGGCCAGTTTTTCGGATTTGGACCCGTCACCTTCTTTATTATTGATGCGCCCTACTACGCCATCGACATGCTCAAACTGGTAGATGGTATCTTGCAGCTGGTCGTCCAATACGGTGCGGTCGGTCACGATAATCACCGAGTCGAACTGTTTACGGCCATTGGGGTTGTAGATGGACGATAGCTGATGCGCTACCCAGGCAATCGAATTGGACTTACCCGAGCCCGCACTGTGCTGAATCAGGTATTTGTGGCCGGGACCTTCAGTACGGGCAGACGCTACCAGTTTGGTCACCACATCCCATTGATGATAACGCGGAAAGATCAGGGCTTCTTTTTTGTACTTGCGGCCCTCCCAGTCTTCTTTTTCTTCAATCTGCAAATGCACAAAGCGGGCAAGAATATTGAGCAAGTTGGCCGGTAGCAAGACCTCATTCCATAAATAATCGGTCGCATAGCGGTTAATGTCTTCCGGCACATCATTACCTGCGGCGCCGTCTTTTGTGCCTTTGTTAAACGGCAAAAAGAAGGTGTCATTACCTTCCAAGCGGGTGGCCATATAGACTTCATACTGGCTGACCGCAAAATGCACCAACGCCCCGCGTTTAAAGGTTAACAGCGGCTCCGGCTTTTTGGTGGCAGGATCTATCGGATGGCGGGTGGTTTTGTATTGCTTGATCGCATTATGCACCGCCTGTTTGAATTCCGACTTTAACTCTAACGTTGCGACCGGCAAGCCATTGACAAACAATACCAAATCAATACGCCAAGCTTGGGCTTTTGCACCGGTTTCAGCAAAATGCGCTTCCGTTGCCCAGGGGCTATACACCAATTCCGGCACGACCCGGCAACGGTTCTGTTGATAACGCGCCAACGTCTCCGGGTTTAAATCATGTTCGGGTTTAAACTGGCATAAACTAAAGCGGGTGCCACGGTCACGCAATTCATGACGTAACACACCCAAGGTGCCAAAGGTGCGCATTTCTTTATTGGCGGCATTGGGGTCGGCTTTATTGAGCTGGGTGGCGACGCGCTCCAAAAACTTTTCTGTTGGGTTATTCGGGTAAAGGGCACAAAACTTTTGCCACTGGGCATCTTGAGTCTCCTGTACAAAACCCAGCAAGTCCTCGGGATACAAGGCCAGTTCGCGGTTATAGTTTTCGGGCTTGCCCAACAACCAGCCATTCGCAAGCAAATGGCCAATCATGTCATGTTGAAATGCGCATTCTTTTGATTTGTTATCCATCAACTTTATAATTTTTATAGTTCGGCAATCAGTGCCTGAATCGGATGCACAACCCAGCGGCGTGTATCCGGTCAACAGTCACGTTTTATTTTGAATGCGCTTTCGGAGCATCCTCTCCTTTATAAACTAACTGATTATCTTCCCAGAGCACGGCGTATTGCCCGAGTTTACGTTTTTTCCAGGGCATTGGCGACGGCTTCGTTTAATGAGCCGAGAATGATCCGGCTTTTTTCTGACGATTGCTTGTTAACAGTATTCATAATCCGGATCTTTTAAAAAATATCGGTAAATCTTAAATCCTCTTGCAATGGTTCCAACTCAATTTTGCAGGCACTGTCCGCAACATTTAAAATCAGAAAACCTTATTGGCGACAAGTTGCGCTAGACGGTGAAAATCAAGGCTACTCGCCGTTTTTTTCTAACAAATCCAGTTCCTGCCGCCATTTCATAATTAAGCTTTCCATAATCGCATACTGCTTTTTAATGACAATCGCTTGCACGATACCGTCGTTAATCTCCAAATAATCATGCACCAGCACATTACGGAAACCGACAATCTTTAACACTTCCTCATGTTGCTGAGCGGCTAAATCGCCACGGCTTTTTAATTCGTCTAAGGCTTCACGCGATTGACTGACGGATAAGCTATATTTTTGCTGAACGAAATATCGCGCCATGCCAATAAACGCTTCAATATATACCTGCAAGGCACGTTGTATCGCCAGGAAATCGCGCTCTGTCCAGGTATCCGTATTTTCGCGACTGTATTCATCCAAGATGCGTAACATTCTTCGTTGATGCCGAAGCAATGCCTGTTCATAGGCAATATCTCTCATAATCCTTTTCCCATTTTGACAAAATACTTTGTTCAACCCGTTTAACATGCGGCACGTTGCGATCAAACCATTTAACCGCCGACATTAAAATGCTGTATTGCAAATAAACCGGCGCCGTTTCCAAATCAATGACGCTGATCTGATTATAAAGTTTTAATTCGCGCTCAATGGCGGCCTCTAACAATTGCGGACGCAAAAGCCGGGCACTTAAATCCGTTTCGTAATCGCTAAATATTACAGCAATATCCCAATCGCTGTGTTCATGCGCGGTTTGCTTGGCGCGTGAACCATAAAGATAAATGGCATCGACTTGTGCATGATGCTGAATAACACGCGTCATGTTTTCAGCCATTAACTTGCCATCACTCATTTTTATTGTCCAGCCGCAATCTGGCATTGATCATGGCTTGATGCAAACGCTGCTCAAGCACTTCCTTGGGTGGCAGTGCCGTCAAGTACTCGGCGACATGAATACCGGAGCCGGCCAATTCCAACAGCTCGATTTGTTCTTGATTTTTTCCGGCGCACAGAATAATGCCCAACGGCGGGTTTTCATCCGTCTCCTGTTCATATTTTGCCAGCCAGCGCAGATAAAGTTCCATCTGGCCTTTGTATTCCGCCTTAAAATTGCCCACTTTTAAATCGATGGCGACCAAGCGTTTCAGCTTGCGGTTGTAAAATAACAGATCGATATAAAAATCGTCGTTATCGATTTGCATACGATATTGGCGCGCGACAAAACTAAAGCCGCTGCCCAGTTCCAGCAAAAACTGTTGTAGCTCGCGCAGAATGGCATCTTCAAGGTCTTTTTCCAGATAGCTATCATTCAGATCAAGAAAATCCAGTATATACGGGTCTTTTAAAATCAGATTCTCATTGACCAAGCCTTGCTCACGTAACAGTGCAAGTTCGCTACTAATGGTCAGCTCGGGCTTTTTGGAAAGCGCGGTGCGCTCAAACAATTGTTTATCAATCCGTTCTACCAAAGTGCGGGTAGACCAGCGTTCTTGAACCGCCATAGCAAGGTAAAACTCCCGTTTTAAGGAGTCGTCTAAATAAATCAGGCTCTTAAAATGTGTCCAGCTTAATTGTCTCCGCAGTGCGGAGACAATTGCCGGTTCAGGAAAAGCCTCGGCAAACCGAAGGCAATGGTGCAATTGTTTTTTATTCCAGCCCTTGCCAAACGCTAGGGTTAAATCACGCGCCAGATGGTCTATTACCTGCTTGCCATATTCGGCCCGTTCACCGTTCAATACTTCATCGGCAATACGTTTGCCCACCTGCCAGTAGAGCAAGGTCAGCTCGACATTGACCGCAACCACCGCACGTTGTTTGGCCGATTGGATCAGCTCTTTAACTTCAACGACCAGAGCGTTATCGACAAGCGGCGTCTGGTTCATGCAGCGGCTTCCTTGTGGAGCTCTGTAAGGTTCTGCAAAGATTCCGGGGCTTGCCAGTTTCTTACGTCGATTTTGCCGGTGACGGCGGCGGAGATTAGGGCTGTTCGGCGTTCTTTCATTAACTCAATTGCATTTGAGGATTCTCGTTCCAATTTATCGTATTTTTTCGATATTGTTTCTATATGGTCAAGTATGTGCTCTTGCTCATCTAACGGACAAATTGCAACTTTCCTAGTGGCCATAAGATTCAGCGGAATTCTTGCTCTAGTCGAACCATTCGACAGCCTACCAGCATCGGCCCAAGCAGTAGAAGATAACTGTCTAGCTATGAAGAGAGAGATTGCTTTTTTTTCATTCAATCGGAATCTAAAACAGTCAGCTTTCACCATTGCTGGAGAAATATTCTGAGGTGCAGTACAAGCTCTACCTACTGGATTATTTGGATCACCAAGCCCTGCTATCAAGACATCACCGGCAATCACATCATGATTAGATAGATTGTTTTTATAGTAGTCTTCATCAATAAATGCGCCTTCACCTTCGTGATAACCGGTTATTTTTATATTTTGTAGCCGTATCACACGAACTCCACTTTCTGAGTAATGCTCCGATTTCAAACCTGATCCAAATGGTCCATCACATTTATTCAAAGTAATTTTACCAAGTTAGGACTTACGCAAGAACCATTTCAAGCGATGGTTTTCTCAGTTGTTGAACGAG
>NZ_DAIUEH010000096.1:0-7410 GCF_036845245.1 Methylobacter sp. | reverse complement strand
CAGAATATCGCCACCTAATCAAAATTGCTTGTACACCAGATTTGACTATATCTCAATATCTACCCCCGGTAGCTCGAATACCCGCCTGTTACAATATGCGCAATACTCCGATCCTTAATATCCTGACCGACATCTGAGGCAGGCATTGATACCGTCATGTTCCGGCTTGAATTACTGGCTAGTGGCTCGATTATCGGCGGCGCTTCGGGGATAGCTGGCGGCGGCAAAAATACTGGCGGCTTTACGGGCGGCGCAGAAGCGACTTGTACCTGGGCGGCGCAGCCTGGGGCCGTCATGAAGCTATTAAGTGACCTGTAAGGATCTGGGTTATTTGCCGCCGCAAATGTATCTGAAGCAACGCCGAAAGCTTCTGGTGCCTTGCTCTGGGTTGGATCATTGGATATTGAGGCAACAGCCGTCTCAGGCTTTTGAATGCTCACCGATCCTTCTTTGAATCCTTCGACCTTTTTCATGCCGTCCATTAAAGCGTTGAACTCATCAGAATTAAGGTCTGATATTTTTTTGCCCTTTAAATCAAGCCCGCGCGAAGCGGCAAGTTTATGTATTCCAGCAGCGTAGGCTTGTGTATCAGCTGTACCTGAATAATCGGACACGGCGTATTTTGGGAGCATTTCCTCTATGGTCTTGTCGCCATGTTTTTTTGTGAGCAGTTTTGCCTTGGCATCTTTACCGGCATCCTCAGTATTGAATATGGCATTACCCCACTGATCCAGATCAACTACGCCGTCGTAAGCTTTTTGGGCCGATAACAATGCCTGTTCTTTGGTTCGCTTGCTCTTAACCGTTTTGTCCGCACTTCCAGCATATTCAAACTTCAGGTTGCCTGGGTTGTTATTGCGCCAAGCCACTGTTCCGCCTTCACGTGTTTCGGTGCTTCCGTCACCCTTATCATAAACCCTGGTTTTTCCTTCGGTATGAAGCAAGCTTTTGATGTACCCCACCCCCTTGCCGACCGTCGTGTTCTCACCAACCCATTGAGCGCCCTTGCCCGCTGCATCGACCCCCTTGTTTTTCAGGTCAACTAATGATGGAATGACTTCATCTGCGGTATATTTGACTACGTCGTCATAGGCGTTTTTAACTTCTGCTTTTACATCAATCCCGGTCTTGTCCTTCACAAAGTTATTAGCCGCGTTGCCAAGGTCTTTGGCTTTGCCCCAGGCATCGGAGAATAATTTTTAAAGCGCCGTCCCAGCCGCTTTTTATCGCGCTGGTTGTTGCGTCCCATGCGCCAACAATCTTGCCCGGTATATCCGCTTCACGAAGTTGGGTTGTCCATTCCCCCATTTTCTCGCCGATAATTTGCCCGGCTTGGTCACCGAAAAATAAACCCGCTGCGCCGCCGACTACCCCGCCTATGGCCGCACCAATGGGACCACCAAAAGCTCCCGCCATTGCACCCAGCTTAGCTCCTGCCATCATGCCGCCAACGCTTCCCGCTAAGCCGCCGACTGCCTTGCCGTCGGCTTTGTCTTTTTAGCCCCGTGTTAGTGAGTCGTCATTTTCAGCTCCATATATGTCACTGGCGGCACTTACACCGCCGATCAAAGCGCCAAGTAGAGGGATTCTTTTAAGCAAACCCTTCCCGCCACGGAGTAACCTTCTACCGATACCTCCAGTGCCGGAAGCAGGTGGAATAGCTTCTGATGATACTGGTGGTATATTCGTTGACAACCTACCGGGCAGTAAGTTTTTCAACAATGGAATTTTCGACAAAACGGCAGTGAACCCGGCAATAGCTGTCCCTAACGCCGGTATTTTCAACAGCAAATTCCCAAGTAATAGGAGCAATGCTCCAAACGCCCCACTGCTACCATTACCGCCGCCCGGATTACCCTCAATATTATGCAAACTTCGGTTGGCCGCCCGGTTAAATGCAGACTCATCCTTTCTGAAAAGGTTCAGTTCTCTAAATATTTTTCTATACCAGCGCTCTTTTTTGTCGCCACCACCAGAGAATATTTCATACCCTCGCGCAAGCGGTTCGGCGACTTCTTTAAACGCTTTTATAGTTGGGTCGGCTTCTTCTGCGCCGGCGGTCGTCGCCGTTACAGCGGAAGCAATACGGTCAGCAAAACCGCTAAGCATTCCTCGCTGAGCTTGAGATTCACCTTCGCCATTAGAAGAAAAGCGTCCGTCCCTGCCTCGATTTGAGCCGGGACCTTCCGCTTGCTGATTGCCAACAAATCGTCCTGAAGCGTCACGGCTTCTTCCGCCTAGAGTAGCCACTTCATTGGAATTTATCAACGATAAATCCCTGATTGCTGGGCCTTGATCGCCACTCCTTGCCCCAGTTGGAGTTGCCACCGAGCTACTGATCCGCGCATTACTGCCGCCACTGGAGGCGCGAGAATGGCCGCTTTCTCGGCTGTTTGTTGATGAACTCAGCATGGCACACTTGATATCAGATATGTCAGTTCTAATACGCCTTAGATGGTCTGATACCCGGCGAATGTCGGTAACGGTATCGCCGATTAAAAAACCTTGTGAGTCGCTTTGTAATGGCATGGTTAAGCCTAATTAATGTTTTGTATTTGATGGAGGGCGGATCTGACTAACAATTGTGTGGCAAGTCAGCATTAGTTGAAAAAAAGCCCCTTCATCAGCTCTGTTTTCAAATTTAATGGTTTTATTATCGAGCGCGCGGACCAACGTTATAAGATCCTGAGCCAATGCTTGATCGACTTCAGTCTGATTGCAGCTGTTGATCGGATCAAGGCGCGACAGCACGACCAATTTTTGGAACGTGGGGCTGTTCTCTAGGTCATCATCGGAGCATGTTATTGATTTAGATTCCATGTTGTTCACCTCCCATGACATCAAGTAACTTACTCGCAGACAATGCCCTTGCTTCAGCCGAAGCCGTTTCATCCTGCATAATTTTTTGAAGCGTCTTTATCGCGATTCGTTTAATGGCTTTAGGTCCTTGATAGCCAACTGGGCGCCCGGCACCAGGTCGGGGGCCGCCTCTTTTTGGTTTTACGATTGCTGTTTGAGTTTGCATGTTGATTGCCCAAGTTTGCTTATAAAATTTAATGAGCTTTGATTTATTTGTGTATTTTTTCAAACGCTAATCGTGCTCGATCAATATACCAAGACGCTCACGCCGCCCTACCAGAGACTGTTCACGCTTAGCGGCTTCTTCAAGCGCCTTGGTATATATCCCGTCCAATACTTCTTTCGGCGGAAATACATTCAAGTTGATTTCTTGGGGATCAATCGTTATTGCCGACCTTCCGAATCCACGATCCAATACCTCACGACAAGCCGATACAATGACATTAGGCGGTGTTTCTTTGTTTCGGATGATCGAGATGAGAGCACTTAAAGCCTCTTCTCCATACTCTGCCGCCGCCTTTTTTTAACTCAAACGAAGTTTTATTCGGCGTCCCAGGCTTCCGTCCAGACCCTGGACGTTTACCGCCCCTCTTGGGCTTATTTGTCATCATTTAAAATTCCACGTTCTATAAGTACCGCTCTTTGGCGTTCCCTTGCTAAAGCCATTCTTTCCACCATTTCGGTTTCTATGCGCTTTAGCATGTCAGCATCCATTTTGCCGCTAACCTGAGCATCTACATAGATAGCGGGCCTGCCGTGACTTCTATCTAAGAGCTTATCGGCGGCATTAACACGCACTGCTGCGGGGGCATTTGTGTCGCGCATTACATCAACGAATACCTGTATAGCCTCAGCGGTGTATTCGCCTGCCTTACCCTTTAAATCAATGGTGGCTTTATTGGGTACCCCTTTTTTACGCCCCGAACCTGGACGTTTGCCGCCTCGCTTGCTTTCTGTCATTTTTGATTTTTCGTTCTATTCATTCAAAGGTTGGAGCGTTTTTAATCAATATCGCTACCGGATTCAAAATCAACCCCCGTCACGTTTCCCCATAGCTTGGGCTGTTCGATTGCTTAACCAAAAAATACAAGCCTGCACATCAGGCGGGTGATGTTTATCAACTTCAATAGCTATTAGCTTACCCTCGCGCTGGATGACTTTCATTTCCTTGTGGGAGTAGCCAATTCCACGCCGATAAAGTGAGCTGGCTACATTGGCGTCTGCCATAATTTGACCGCGCTTTATTGCCTTCTGGAACTTGGGATATTTGATTTTCCAATCGATAAGTTCTTTTTCGTCTATACCAAAGAACTGAGCCAGTTGCTTTTCACTAGCACCCAATGAGCAATAGTTAAATACTTGTTCGCAATATTCAGATTTGAATTGTGTTGTTTTACCACCTGCATTTGTTTCTGTTTTTTCTTGATTCATTTTTATGGTCCTTTTTCTTGCGGCCCGAAAAGCCGTATTCTTGTTTTCAAATATTGATTACTGACTTGATCGAGTCGCGCGACTTAGCCAATTGTTGGGCGATATTGGCGGCTTCCTGGTTGGTTTCGTTAGCCATTCTGAGTAGCTTTGCGCCAAGCCTTAGCTCGGTGTCGAAGCTTGGGTTTAGCGAACGAAACCTGGTAACCAGGTCTTTAAATTCGGCTGTTTTTTGCAGGTTGATCGAAACCGCGCTTTCAATGGCTGAAATATGCTCGTATAGCTGCCGGATGGGGTTGTATTGGATTGACTGGGATTGCCTTACTGTCTTCTCGATTTTGCTTTGCAGCGCCTCGGAGTGGTTACATTGCCACTCGTCGGTAAGGCCAAGCAGATAATCGGTTGAGACTTGATAGGTTTTTGCGGCCATAGAAATCACCCAAAATGGAATCGAATTGGTATCGCTGGCAAGTTCGATCTTGGTCAGCTTGGTTGAATTTGCATAACCAAGCCGCTTTGCAGCTTCTATCTGGCTGAGGCCGCATAATTCTCGAGCAGCGCGCATTCTCATGCCGAACGTCTTGACCAGTTCCTTTGCGTGTTCTGGGGGCTTAGACATGGTTGACCATTTGATTTGTTGGTTCTTGAATTGAATAGCTGTTCAGTTCCTCAAATGGCAAAATACCGTACCGGACCATTTTGCAAGTTGCCTCATGCCCGGCCTTGTCAGCTAGATCAAGGTAGTGAATGACCGGCGCGCCGGCCACCATCTCATCAAAGACAGGATTTAATTCCCAAAACCTAAGCATTGCGTCATAAACGGCTCTAATCGCTGGCGCCAGTACGGTGACGGCCTCGGACAAGACGGCTATCTGGGCATCGTGCTCTATCAGTTTTGCCGCTACTTTGGCTTGCTCTGTTATAAGCAAACTTTGTAAATGGGCTGAAAAATCTCTTTCTTTGCGAACTTCTGGGCATAACTCCCAATCGTCGGTTTGCCCGAACAGGTAATCAATGGACACATCGTACAACTGGGACGCCCTTTTTATTGTGGTTAGGGGGATTGTGTGAATCCCGTTCTCCAGCTCAGTTAGTTCAGTTGCCGGAACGCCGAGCCAGTTGACTGCTTGGTAGTCATGAATCCCGGCCAGTCCCCGCGCCTCCCTGAGTCGGGCCACAATGGTTTTCAAAACTGCGACCTCGGCTTTGTCTTCTGGCTGGACCGGCGTAGTTGACATTGACATGCAGATTACTCGGCGGTCGGTTGATGCTGTAAGTAAGGCGCTAATTTGGAAATATCCAGAAGTGACACGTCATAAAATGGCGCTCCGCCGTTGAATCTTTCGATATTCGCGTATTCGTTTTTTAGCGCGATTATGTTTTGTTCGTGTTGATCGAGCGTGGCCTGTGGGTAGATAATCAGACCTTCAATTTCTTTTGCTGTGAAATTTTTCTTCCGTAATTCTTCGACCTTGCAGTGATAACCATCAAGTTCTAATTGTATTGTTTTTTCTTCCCTGCTGATTTCTTCGGCGATAGAGTAATACCGAGAGCTTGCCGCGACAATTAAGCTTTGTGGGCGGTTTTCGTATTGGTTTTGCGCCTCATAGATGACGATATCAGCCTGGGAAACGAAGCTTTCCAACCACCCTATAAACGTCTTAATCTTTTCATGATTTTCGACGCATCGAACCGATTGAGCGTCAATTTTTTGCAAAGCCGCAATCGCCCGGCTAATCCGCTGCTTGATATGATGGGCTGTTTGTAATTCGGATTTATTAATGCTTTTCACTTTGTTTAGCCTTTTGATTAAGATTAAATGCTTTAGGTTTTGTTTATATTAACCAGCGGTTAATGCTGGATTTATGGTGTTTTCCGAGTGCGCACTGGTGCTGGGTAATTACCCAGCACCAGTGCGGCAATTTTTATTGAACTGTTTTGGGAACGTTTAACCCCTTGGCCGGATCGTATTTTTTTAATTGGCAAATAATTGTGAACAGCAATAGCGCCAGCCGTTTTAGCCCGACATTGTCCAACCAAGCGAGCAGTCTAATAATTGCTCTGGATGGCATGGCGGAGTGAAATTCAGACCAGCGCTCCTTCCGGTAATTGGCGTCGAATTTGCTTAACGCCATCATGATTCGTCGGCGCATCTTTAAATGGCGGCGGGACATATCTGCCATGCAGATACCGGACTGAGTTAAAAACACTTCGCCGCCAGCCATAAAGAACATATCCTTGTCCAGGTGCTCCGAAGAGATAGCATCGATAGCACGTATTACGCTTAGATGCTTTCTTCCGAGCAGAGTTGCCATGTCTTCAGCCGATATAACGGCCATGCCGTTTTTAATTTGTAAAACTGATTCTATATTTTTCATCTTAATCTCCTGCCCTGTTGGGCTTAGTTGGGTAAATTTTTATCCGGTTGTTTTGGAATGCTTGATGCAGTACCAGTTATCGCTGCCTTTTGTGCCTGAGCTGAGCGTGCCGGTTGAGAAACAGCCGGTAACTACGCACTGATGAATAATTTGCGGCTCTATCTGTTTTATTTTGTGACCATGCAGGTTGAGTACAGCTTCATGATTTTTTAGTGCTGCTTCTTTGCGCGCCATCCAGGCCGCCTTGTCTTCTTTGTTTTCGGTTTCTGATGCAGCCTTTGCCTTAGCCAAAAGAGCAAGCGGATCACAGGATATTGTTGGCGGTGGCAATGCGGCTACGCTTTCAGCCTCGGCTTTGTTGGCCTCCTGTTTTTTATTGCGTTTTACCGTCTCCAGGACGCTTTGAACTATTTCCGGTACCGTGGGGGCAGAATTTTTTATTTAACTCGGTACACAGCTCATAGCCTTCGATAATGGCGTTAATCGGCAACCCGCCAAGCTTTTGATACAGCCGTCGCTTATAGTTTTTTAAAACCTCAGCGTCACCGAACTGCTTGATAAATGTTTGACCGTAATCGGCTTGCATTGCATTTAGCATATTCACAATTATTTTTGCTAATGGATCTGATTCAATCCGATTATTAGAAATCGGTTGAGTTCCACTCATCACGGGAGATAGAGCTTGCCTTGTAGTCAAAAACCTCCGGCAAAGCCGGAGGCTTGAAAATGTGAACCGCTCAAAGCG
>NZ_DAIUEH010000095.1:0-7593 GCF_036845245.1 Methylobacter sp. | reverse complement strand
CAGGATTGTTCGTGGGTAATTGGGCATAAGGTGTCATGACGATCCGTATTTTCAGCGGTATGATTGTTATTTTAACCCTATAAAGATGGGTGCCATGTTGATTATTTAGGAAAGATATCTATTTAACAATCACTTCATCCGATGTAGAAATACGCTGTAACCGCTCCATCAACACATTCCAGTCAACGCGGGGGTTATAACCGATCACATCAATCCGTGGCAGGCCGCCGCCGGTGATAATCGCGTAGCCGGATTCCGTGGCCTTTACACCCATCAGCTGGCACACGCCGTCATGCAGGTAACAACCCAGGCCCAGCTTGTCGTAGCCGAAGGTTTCAAAGAATCTTAAAAAGCTTTTTGATAATAGATCAGCCGCGCCGCCCCCGCCGATGTTCGCGATGTTTTGCACGGCTTTTTGACTGATTCTGTGCCGGGAATCATCGTTTTCCGGCGTGCCCAGCCATGCGAAAAAACTGACAGGGCGCCAGTTTTCCATATACAACTGCCGGACATAGCCGGATAACTTGCCAGTGATGCCGCCGAATTTAAACTTGCCGGTTAACTGATCCAGATCCAGATTTTCTATTTCCAGGTCACTGTGGAACTTGGGGGAATCGGTAAACAGTCCCGAAGCCGCAAGGTTGCTGATTTTAACTTCGCCGTCGAAAACTTTGACGATTAGCTCACCGCCCAGACTCAGGGTTTTGTTACTGTACTCGACACGAGGAATTTGGCCGCTGATGGTTCCGGATAACGGTGTCCAGTTCAGGGCAAGGGACAACTGTTCAAGCGATACATTACTGATGCCCCCTTCAAAGGACAGCTCGGGGTCTTGCTGTTTTTTTGCCTGCCATCTGAAATGATTGATGGCGATTGCGCCGCCCAATAAAGGCAGTTGGGTCTTTTTTAGCAGCCGAATGCTGTCGGCCCCGCCCTGAAACCCTAGCTCGGCAGGGCCTATCGGCACAGCATGAATCTGCAATCGTTGCCAGACAATTTTAGACGGTTGGGTAAAGAGTTCATTATTTGACCAATTAAGTCGGCCTGCGCCGCCCTGAATTTCGCCGCGACCTGACGCATCTTTAACATCAAGATTATTAAAGACTGCCGTTAACGCGGTTAGAACTTGATGATCAATTGAGAAATCGGCTTTTAAATGGCCTGCAAGCGTAACGCCTTGCAATATCGTCTGCTCAAAAAACGGTTTGAGATAATTAGCGGATACGTCCTGCAAATTATCGCTGTTCAACGAGAGCTGGGCTTTTTCAAGGCTTACGCCATCCTTGTATTGAATGCTTGCGCTGCCGCTTAATTCTCCGACTTTTTCATGTTTATAACTTGCAGAATTAATGTCGACTGTAGTGTTTGCTGCGTCCCAATTTCCCTGTGCATCCCAAACTATATTTTGTCCAGCCGCTTCCAAGTACAAAGGCTCCGTATATAGCACACCGCCGTTAATGTCGATATGGTTTTGCCATTGCCATATACATTTATTGTTTTGAGCACTCAGCGTTGTCTCCAGCATTAATGCTTCAGTGGCAAAACGCCCGTCTTTGGTTTGGCCGGTTAAGTTATCTAACCCGGCAGTTAAGGTAAATTCTTTTACCAATGCATGACTGCCGGATGCATTTAACTTAAGATTGATTTTGCCGCCTTTGAACTTGAACCACTCCTGCGGTAATAACTGTTGAATCAACTTTCCATCCACTGCTTTGGCGTCAATTTGCAACTGCCATTGATCGCCCTGTTCTTCGCCGTCAACCGTAACTATTCCACCGGCCAAGTGCAAATCGCTTAGCATGAGCGAACTGTGTTTTTCCGTGATATGAAAAGAAAAGTTGGCGGCAGGCGACTGCCAGCGTTTTGAATGAATCTCCGCCCTGCCCTGTTCGCACGACATTTCCTTGTTTTGCCAAGTGAACGCAGTACAGCGGATATTGACCAGATTGAGGTCGTCGAACGGTTTGGGCAGGCTTAGCTTGGCTATCGTTAAGACCAGTTTCTGCGGGTTTTTCGGCAAGTCGGCCAGGGCGATATTGATGCCTTCCAGCTTCCATTGGGCTGATGCAATGGTTCCGACATTAAGCGATACACTGTCCAGTGCATTGACGGGGTATGTGATTAAAATAAAGACGATGACCAAGGCCATCTCTATAAAACGCCACCGCATTAACCTAACTCAATACGACGCTGAAGCGTCGCATTCTGCATTCCCACGCCGGAGCATATAACTCTGTCCTGTCCCTGAATTCGGCGACACCACTGTAGGGCGTGCATCCCCGAGACTCTTGTGTATAAAAATATGCGCCGGAGCGTGGGAATGATAAAAGTCGATACGCATTAACCAGGAAAAACTCCAGTAGACAGATACCGGTCGCCCCGGTCGCAGATAATTACTACGATCACCGCATTCTCGACTTCTTCCGACAATTTCAAGGCTGCATGAACGGCGCCGCCTGATGAAATACCGGCAAAAATGCCTTCTTGGGCTGCCAAAGCGCGGGTGACGTTTTCGGCAGACACCTGATCGACATCGATAATCCGATCAACGCGATCAGCCATATAGATCTTCGGCAAATATTCCTTGGGCCAGCGCCTGATGCCGGGGATTTTGGACTCGCCTTCCGGCTGCACGCCGATCACCTGAATATCGCTGTTTTGTTCTTTCAGGAATTTTGAAGTTCCCATAATCGTGCCGGTGGTGCCCATGGAGCTGACGAAGTGGGTTATTGTTCCATGCGTATCCCGCCATATTTCCGGCCCGGTGCCTTCATAATGCGCGCGTGGATTATCGGGATTGGAAAATTGATCCAGAACTTTCCCCTGCCCCGCGGCTTCCATTTCCCTGGACAAATCGATTGCCGCTTCCATACTGCCTGCGGCCGGCGTCAGGATAATTTCGGCGCCGTAAGCTTTCATTGAAGCTCGACGCTCTTCGCTCATGTTATCCGGCATAATCAAGGTCATTTTATAGCCTTTGATCGCCGCCGCCATTGCCAATGCTATGCCGGTATTGCCGCTGGTGGCTTCGATCAGGCGGTCGCCGGGTTTGATTTCGCCTCGTTGCTCGGCATGTTGAATCATGCTGAGCGCCGGACGGTCTTTTACCGACCCGGCCGGATTATTGCCCTCCAGCTTAACCAGGATAGTATTACTGGTGTTGCCGGACAAACGTTGCAGTCTGACCAGAGGCGTATTGCCGACAAAAGATTCAATGGTTGGGAAAGTTGTGATTGTCATTGTGATACCGGGCAGTAATTTAGGAACGGGCAACACTCATCTTGTTGCCGTGTTTTATTTATGAAAATGATGCGTCGGGCATTGCCCATCTCTTAAGCTAATGATCGGCCAATTTGCGGCTTCGGCAAATTCGGTCAGTTTTTCATCGGGATTAACCGCGACCGGATGATCTACCAGCTTGAGCAGCGGTAAATCGTTATGGGAATCGCTGTAAAACCAGCTGTCCTGCATGGTTTCGGTTGAATCTTTTAACCAGGCTTCCAACAGTTTGACTTTGCCTTCCCGAAAACACGGAATACCGTTAAAGCCGCCCGTATAGCGGCCATTGATAAATTCAGGCGTGGTTGCCAGTAAATTTTCAATGCCGTACAGCCGGACTATCGGCTCGGTAACAAAACGGTTGGTTGCGGTAATAACCAGTAAGGTATCGCCCCGGTCTTTATGTTTGGCAATCAGCTGTTGTGCGGGTTCTAACAGCAGCGGTTTGATGGCTTGTTCTATGAATTGCGCCCGCCACTGGTAGAGTTGGTCAGGATCGTTGTGGGCCAAAGGCTGTAATGAAAAACGCAGAAACTCAACAATATCCAAGGTACCTTGTTTATAGTCCTCGTAGAATCTGGCGTTCGCGTCTTCATAGTGGTTTTTGTCAACGATGCCCTGGTCTACAAGAAACTGTCCCCATAAATAATCGCTGTCATCGGCAATCAGGGTGTTATCCAAATCAAAAATCGCTAAGCTCACGGTAATCCTGTTTCAAGTAATTAAAAAGAGCTGTGCGCTATGGCATCTGCACTTTATTTATGGAACAATGCTGTCATTAATTTAAATTACTGACCTATCTTTAATAATTTTACCATTAGCAAGATTTAAAGATATAGGGAAGGTAAAAACACAGGTTTTAACATGATTGACTCTAAAGGATACCGGCCTAATGTCGGGATCATCCTTTGCAATGACGAGGGTCGCGTGTTTTGGGCAAAACGAATGGGTGTAAACTCATGGCAATTTCCGCAAGGCGGAATTAATCCGAATGAAGACCCAGAAGCGGCGATGTATCGTGAGTTGTGCGAAGAAACAGGACTGCAACAGCAGCATGTCCAGATACTTGGCCGTACGCGCTATTGGCTGAGATACCAACTGCCCGAACGCTATATACGCAAAAACTCCCTCCCGTTATGCATAGGCCAAAAACAAATCTGGTATATGTTGCGTTTGATTACGCACGAATCCAATGTGCGTTTTGATCAGTGCGCCAAGCCGGAATTTGATGACTGGCGCTGGGTGGATTATTGGGATCCACTTAAAGATGTGGTGTATTTCAAGCGCAAGGTCTACCAAAAAGCGATGAGCGAGCTAGGCGCCATTTTGACTGCCGATACTGTCCCGGTTGATGCCGCAGGGTATTTGGCTAAGGAAATTGAAAAGGCAAAAGACAAACGGCGCAAAAAATAGCAAGACCATTCCCACGCTGTCATAAAAAAGCCGTGGGATAATCACTTCCTTTACGCATTCTTTCCTCGAAAGATAAATTTAGCTTTCGGGCATGATGTCGATCTTCAAATCCGCCTTGGTAAATAAATGCCATTAGCCTTGCTTATTGTTTTTTAGTTTTTGTAGCAATTCCTATCCGTACTGGCGGCAGCGTAGTCACTTTTATCGGTGGCAGCTCGGTAACTGCAATATTGGCGGGGTCCAGTTTCACCTCGAACGGTTTTTCGAAAGCTATAGCAATGGGTTTATCCGTTGAAACATTCAAATTCACGGTTATCGGGCAACCTGACAATGCAATTGAGGCAAGCATTATAAGCTTCCATTTGAACACTGTTTGAAGAACCTTATTCATATCGATCATCCTCTTTTGTTCGATTTCCAATCTCCAGATTGAAAACCTAGGAGACGAAGCTCTCGCTTCAAGAGACGGGAAGCTGGAGCTTCCAGACAGAATTACCACGCTGGTGATTGAGAACCAGTCAAAGATCGGTTTGTATTAGAATAAAGCGTCCAACTCTTTTCATCAATTCAGTGCAATTACCTAACAGGTGAATAACACTTAAAGATGCAACACCTGTTCCCATACGGACAAATCAGGCTTTACCTGCAATCTGCGCTTTGAGTTCAACGGAAGCCATTGCATAGCCGCCATCGTTCCCATCAACGAAATGCACATGTCCGCCGTCTTCAAAACGCCTCAGGAAACAGGTCATTAGCGCGGTGGGAGATGCATGCATCCCGAAGTAAATCGTTCCGGCTGCGCGCTCGCGTTCGAGCAAAATACGAATAGCTTTCTGCATCTCAGGCGAGCAGTCAATAACCATACGTAGCGTTTCATCAAATTTCCTGAAATCGGAATGGGCCGGTAACGAATCGATATATCTGGAGGTCTTGGTATTCGAAAACTTGAATTTCAGCCTATGCAGCATGCCTACCAGAAGTATTTCACAAGCGATTTTGCAGACGGCAACAAAAAAATGAGGCTGTCCTTGGATACGCGCCTCAGCGCGTGCCGCACGCCAGATGCGCTCGGCGCTAAGTTGGCGTATCTTGATCGGATTGGCCTCGGGCGCTTCGAGGTCGACTATCTTTTCAATCTCGGCAAGTATCCGTTGTAGCGTTGCCAGCGCCTGCTCGCCTTTCCCGCATGGACGCACGAGAATCGACAACATAGCGCCACGTGCGCTCTTTAGCGGAGCCCAGCGGCATGAAAGTCCTTTGATAGCGTCGGTGTCATCGTGATGATGCACATGCTCGGCAATAACGCCGCGCCCTGATTTGACCCACTTTTCTGCAAGCGCGAGTCCTTCGCCGCTAAAGAAGGCGATTGAAGGCCCTCCTGGCAAAAGAAAACGCGCAACGCTGATCGGAGTCCCTGCCGCAATGAGTTCATTATGTTCAATGAATCCGGTAACCAGTTTGAGCCCGAACGCCTCGCTAGCGTGGGCACGGGCAACGCTAAGTACGCGCTCAACCTCAGCCCGTCGTTCACCCGGTACTAACGCAGTGACGCCATCGCCACCGAAGACGAACGGAAAATGGGTAGTACCCAAAATATTGGCTAATGCAGCAATGGTCGAGGCGCCGGCCATATTGACCCATTTGTAATGCCCGGCCTTGATGGCCTCAGTCGAACCGCGTACATCGGTGATCACCACCAGACAATCGCCGGGAGCTTGCCGATAAAGCTCAGGACGTGTGAAATCAATGAAATCAGTGAAAGGTTTCAGCCCGGCATAGAAGTTAAGCATAGCTATAACAATCGTATAGGTTGGGTAACGGCTTTTCGTTGCCCAACAGTTTAGTACCAGTGACGCAATGGCCGTAGTTAAATCCCAAATCTGTCACCCTATTGAAATATCGTAATATTAGGCATAAAAAGCATTCCCAACCTAATAGTACCGAATATTAATCATCCAGTTATTTTATAGCATCCGTAAATGGTGTGTAATGCGCCCTCCCTTACAGGGAGTTTTTATTCAGAAGATTTATCGAAGTGCTCGTAAAAAAACCAGCCGACGTTTTTAGTCAAGTCAAAGGTCATTTTGGCATTGATGGCATTGCCAACCAGCGGTATCCAGCCTAACACCGATTTTTCAAGTATCGCTCCGGCATAACGTTTACAGCCTGTTAAAACAAGCGCTCTGGCAGCCTGTGATTCCAGCTGTTGATTAAATAGAGAGGCAATTTTATTAACCATTTCCAAATAAAGCTTGGTCAGTGTGGCAGCCCCCATACCGGGAACTTGCGAAAAAACAGCAGTGGTGGTGGCTGCGGTTTTAGCAATGCCATCAATAATTTTAGTTGCTTTTGCCCTGCGTTCTTCATCGGTCATTCCATTTGTCTCGGCATTAAAAATTCATCGTTGAATTTAAGCACAAGAATCTCGAACATTGTTCATAATTAATGAGCTTCGTATCTTAATCCATTCTACCGTACTGATCTGATATGCGGATAAATCAGGGTTTACCGGTCTGCCTCTTAAGTTAAAAGCGGACATCGTAAAATCACTCAGATTGGGCGATAGCTTTTCGTTGCCCAACATTATTGATATCCGGTGATGGGAGGACACTGGCTAAACCCGAAACCTGCCGTCATATTGAAACATTGTCATGTTGGGCATAAAAAGTATGGTCAACCTCCCCAAAGCAGTAATAAGCCTCACCATGAATGAGAGCACTGATGTTTTGCGCATCGGCAGGTAATACATTACGAATGACGAGCGGATTCATTACTGCAATGTCAGATTGCGCAGTCAATTACCGCCTTCAAAAAAGCAGTAACCAACGGATGCGGCATTTCATGAGTGGCTATTTTTGCCCATCCCCTCGAAAAGGTAAAAATTAGTAATGGCTGATGTTA
>NZ_DAIUEH010000094.1:0-8518 GCF_036845245.1 Methylobacter sp. | reverse complement strand
CGTTCAACAACTGAGAAAACCATCGCTTGAAATGGTTCTTGCGTAAGTCCTATTTTGATTAAAACCGGCCTCTTGCAATTTGAGAACAAATTTGTGTGCATCAAACCTGATCGTTGCCATAAATATAAACCCAGCAAATTTTAAGATGCCTGTAGCATAACAAATAACAAAATAATCAGTTACATTGCAAAAATCGTGGTTATGGTCTTAATTATGCCCATACTTCATATTAATAAAGCTCCCGGATATAAATGAACCTGCTGTTGCCTTCGTAAATACCAAAAGTGGCGCGGGCGGTTGGATTTGTCCCAAACCAAGTCATGTTAGCCGCTGTAGCGGCAGCTTGCACCGGCGTAGTACAGGTATTGCCGCTCGCGCTGCTACCAATATTCAGAGTCAAATCAACACTACCCGTGTTACCTGCACCGGATGCAGTCAAATTCAGACTTGGGTTTAGCACCCCGCCAGACATGGCAAGATTGCCCGCAGGTGAGAAATTTGTTTCACATGCGCTTAAATTTTGAAGATAGTTAGCCATAATAACGCTAGAGGCAGGGAAAGTTGTGCAACTGTCGTTGGTATTAACCATGTAATAATTGCCTTGCCAGTATTGAGCCTCGACCGGTATCGGTAAGGGCAACAATTCAGAACCGTAGGTATTTTGCAGACTAAGGCGACCTAAGCGCATACGTAAAAGGCCTCCGGAAAATTTCTTGTATGTAAAGCTGCTGCCTCCAGCAGCACTCGGATTCATGTCGGCTCCATTGACCTTGGGCGATGTCGTCACATCACTATCATTCACGGTAAGGCCAATATCAAGGGATTCGAAAGGCCCCCATGTGGCATCAGAACTAGTGGAAGTGGGTCGAGTGAACGTGCCGTTTGCATTCGTCAGAGTGTAAATGCCGGAAACCCAACTGCCACTGGCAAATGTAAGACGCGAAGATATATCCGTCCCATTATCTAGATTCTCGGCTCCAAAACTGACCGTTCCGTTTGCATAACTCCCGGTGTAATTCTGCGTCACACTGTTTGCCGCATTTTCAGCTGCAACCACTTTGCTTGTGGACAGAGAGAAAGGCTGTCCCATGTAAGTAAACGTTCCTGTCGAGCAGGCGTTAGCTATCGTTCCAGACACCCTAAAATGATCTGGAACAAAACGGCCGAATGCCCCCGCAGCATCCGACCCAAACTGGCATGAGAACCGGCTATTAGCCAACGTATTGCTGAAGCCTGAAGAACACTCCCCTTTGACTGAATCAACATTCGCAAAAGTATCGTCATAAACTGCATACTGAGCTAAGCTGAAACTTCCCACCTCAGAATAGGTTAGGTTGGATGCCGTGGCGATACCGCTGACAGCGGCTGAAAATGTGGTAGAGCCAAGAGAACCCAAATGGGGTAACGCTGTCGTAATCATACCCGAAGTAAGATTCAACTTGGGTGTACCAGTATAGTTATTAGTAGTGGTTGCGCTGTATACAGCTGTCGCAGAGAGCGTAAAAGGATCCGCTCCCGCCCGAAAGACTGGAGCTCCGCTACTACCCGCCTGCGTGGCGTTACTCGTCAAATTAAAAGTCTGAGGGCGAATCGCGAAATTGTCCGACGAACACGAATACAGCGGACCCGCAGTAGTGACGCGCACCCTGACATTAGGAACGGCATTGTTGTAGGTAAAGCTAAACGTTTTATGCTGGTTCGCGGTGAAGTTTGGAACACCGCTAGTCGTCAATGCCGGACTCAATGTCACAGGCGAGAGTACAGCGGCCGGGCTGGAGCATGTGCCGCTACTCACATCTACCAGCTCTATTGCCGTCAATGACTGACTGGAGCCGCTCCTGGACACGACATCCAGATTAAAAGTCGTGTTCGCCAACTTGGTGTAAATCGAGGTGTTCACTGCGGCTCCCACCTCGACCACATCAAATGTACAAGCGGCAAAGGTCAAGCTACAGGTTTGTGTGATACCGTTATAACACTGCGTTGCATTAGCTGCCGTTGGCGAAGTTGCCGTTGCGCCTAATGTATCCGAGCGAGAGGTGGTATCGGTCAGTGTTACTGTTGTTTGGCCTCCGCTAAAGGTAATTGGCGATGTCGGTAACCAAGTGCCGCCTGTGGTGCTCAGATTGACTGTCACACTACCCATATAAAGCGCAGCGCAGGCCGCATCAGCGCAGGCCTTAACTGTTACTGTAGCAGCGTTTGAGGTACAGGCAGTTCCTCCATGCTCGATTTTAATATGATGAAGGACGGGACTCGCCAGCCCTTGAACGGTGCAAACCTTCAGAGTATCAATTTCGTGAATATTGGCTGAACCACCCGTAGAACCGGTAAATGACAGATTCCAGTAAGCGGGTACCGCATTCTGGCTGTTTCCTGGATCTTTGACATCAAAAGCCGTGCAACCGCTTGTTACTCCCGGCGGACAACCAATCAGCGTCGTATAGGCTGTGCCTCCACCGGTAGTATCACGCTCCACCGAAGCCCACGCGTGATCACTGTCTGTGTGATCGACAATAATGCGATAACGATGAGGAGGATTAGCTGTATTATTGTCCTCAATTGCCGGACTAAGGCTACCGGTTCCCTGCAGGAAGCGATAACCGGACATACCCGAACCGGAGCCACGCACTGCAACTGAGTTCGGTGTTATTGTCGCCCCCCCTCCAAAACGCCCCTCGATATTTGTTGAATAGTTGCCGAACTCGTCCAGAGCAACTCCGAGCCAGCCGCCGGCAAATCCAGGACAGCCTCCTGCCGTGTTGCAATCGGAAATAGGGTTCTGACCTTTTTGAGCGTAACCGAGAGAACCCCCAAAAGCACCAGCCACAGGTGCCACAGAGGCATCAGAAAGAACCACAGTGATACCATCGGCACCGGTACCATCATAAGAAAAGTGCTCAAACTCTATCGTCACCTTGTTACCTGCAGCCGGGAACAATCTTTGCAATGTAGCCCAAGTGGCGACAGTTCCGGAAGCATCGGTAAGCCTTAACCGGTTACCGAAAATAATAGGATTACCGAATGTGCCTGTTTTGTATCCTACTGACCAGTTAGTTCCAGGAGAAGCACCATTGCTTCCGGTAAATCCGTCATTATAACAATTGTTGGTGGAGAGTTCTCCGACGGCAAACTCTCCGAAACTGGTCATGCCGATTGCTTGAGTAGAATAGGCGTTCCTAATCCCTGGGGTCTGCGAGGTCCAGATTCCAGAGCTCTTCAGGGCGACAATAAAACTGCTCGTAGTGGCCCCTGAATCCACTTCAGTAACCGTGCACGAACTTGCATTAGAGCAGAACTGAAAAGTCGCAGTATAAGGTGTCGTAGTGGACAAAGATCCCGCTGTCAGCGTCCAGTAGTGATTTGCACTTTTGGTAGCATCGATACCTGAAGCGGATGTCGCGGTATTGGGATGATCCCCGCTATCGGCCCGGCCAGTCAACGTGCCGGTATTCGTTCCGCTTTTGGTGATGCTGATAGGCGCATAACCGATACTATCGCCAACTGGATAACTGCAGGTTACCGGATTGGTCGCCGGCACTGTCAGTTGCAGGTTGCCGATGACATAGCCGCTGGTCAGGATAACAGGCGACGTCGAACAGTTCGCATTACTGTAAATTAGTGTGTTAGCGCCCGTTGTAATAGTACCACTGGTTAGAGTCAGCGACGTGCTACTGGTAACATTCGAGGACAGGCTGACACCGCTGGCGTTGTTTATGACCAAGCTGCCAAAACTTGGCGTGCCGGCAATCGACTGCGCATTGGTACCGCTCAACGTCCATACCCCACTCCCGGCATTAAAGGTACCGCTGTTACTAAAATTGCCTTGCAACGTTACCGCAGGATTAAAGGTGTTACCGGCGAAGGTAGTGCTGGCGGCGACAGTGAAGTTGCCGCGAATATCAAGCGTGCCGGAGGCCGGAGTTTTGGTACCGCCGCCGGATACCATCAGATTCGGATAGGTGACACCGGTAGTAGGCATTGTTTGCGTACTCACGTTCCTAAAATCGAGCGTAATATCCGTATTCGTGGCGCCGCTGTTGATGGTACCCAAGCCGCTGATACTGCCATTAATACCGAACGTGAAAGTGTCGGTAGCATTAAAGCTCAGTGCCTGACTGCCCAAGGCTAGGTTATTCACCGTCCACGTCGCGCCGCTGCCGGTCCACTGCGAGGCGGCTGTTAGAGCCACACTACCCGAAGTACCAAGTGAGAGTGTGCCGTTATTGGTCAGGTTGCCGCCCAAGGTGAGCGTATTGGCGGCCGATGCCGTGAGTGTACCTCCAGTATTGATCGTTAGACTGCTTAGACTACCTGTCGCTGGCGCCGTAGTATTGAGCGTGACGGTGTGACTGCTGATAATGGTAACCGTATCGCCGGTAAGCGGTACGCCACCGTGACAATTAGTCCAAGTGGCGGCAGTATTCCAGTTACCGGTAGCCAAACTGGTACAATTTAGACTGCCCTGCTCGCCCACCTCGAATACACCGAAACCCGTCAAGCCGGTCGCCTGTGTCGAAGTGGCGTTTTTAGTACCCACCGTCTGATTCGACCAGCTAACGGATTTTTTCGCCACAACGAAATTACTGGTGTTCGCCCCAATGTCCAGTTCGGTCGGCACTACGCATGTACCTGTGGCGCAAAACTGAAAAATCGCAGAATAAGGGGTCGTAGGTAACAACGTTCCCGCTGTCAGCGTCCAGTAATGGTTGGCGTTTTTTGCCTGGTTGATCCCGACAGTGGCAGAACCGTCAGGATGATCCCCACTATCGGTCCGCCCGGTCAAGGTACCGGTATTCGTTCCAGTCTTGTTGATGCTGATTGGGGCATAGCCGATGCTATCGCCAACCGGATAACTGCAGGTAACCGGATTGGTCGCCGGTATTGTCAGTTGCAGGTTGCCGATGACATAGCCGTTGGTGCGGCTTATGCTAGTCGTACAGTCGCCCCCCGACGCAATCAGCGTGTTCGCGCCGGTGGTAACGGTACCGTTGGTTAAAGCCAACACAGTACTCACCGTGACATTCGACGACAGGCTGACACCGCTGGCGTTGTTTGTGGTCAAGCTGCCAAAACTTGGCGTACCGACAATCGACTGCGCACTGGTTCCACTCAACGTCCATACCCCGCTCCCGGCATTAAAGGTACCGCTGTTACTGAAATTGCCTTTCAAGGCTACGGCGGGATTGTTGGTATTACCGGCGAAGGTGGTGCTGGCGACGACAGTGAAGTTGCCGCGGATATCAAGTGTGCCGGAGGCCGGAGTTTTAGTACTGCCGCCGGAAACCGTGAGATTCGGATAAGTGACACCGGTAGTGGGCACTGTTTGCGTACTCGCGCTCCTAAAATCGAGGGTAATACCCGTATTCGTGGCGCCGCTGTTGATGGTGCCCAAGCCGCTAATAATGCCATTAATACCGAGTGTGAACGTGTCGGTGGCATTGAAGCTCAACGCCTGGCTGCCCAGCGTCAAATTGTTCAGCGTCCAAGTCGCTCCGGTGCCGGTCCACTGCGAGGCCGTTGTCAGGGTAACGCTACCAAAGGTACCGAATGAGAGCGTGCCGTTATTGGTCAGATTACCGCCCAAAGTGAGCGTATTAGCCGCCGATGCCGTAAGTGTGCCACCACTATTGATCGTTAGGCTGGAGATCGCGGGTGTCGTGGTATTAAGCGTAACGGTGTGGCCGCTGGCGATAGTAACGGTATCGCCAGCAAGCGGAACACCGCTTCGACATTGCGTCCAGGTTGATGTTGCAGCCCAGTTGCCGGTAGCTAGGCTGGTACAATTAACAATCGCCGGCGTGATTGTCCCTATTATCACCCCAGTATCGTAATTACCGTTCGCATCCTTTTGGAAAACTTTGTAAGAATATACTTGCCCATTAGTGAGCGCGGTCGTCGTGCAATCTGAACTGCCTCCGGTACCGTCAATTCTTGCCAGCGCTGTGGATGCGGCGGTAGAAACCACACAGGCTACCGTTGCTGTTCCGTTACTGCTTCCCAGCGTGGGGGTCGAGCCTTCCACCGGCACTTCTGATCCGGCGCTCGCCGCAGCCCATCGATAAATGATGGAGCCGCTAGTCGTATTAAAGTCTGTGGCGACGGAAGTGGTCCAATTGAGTGCTACCTTTGCATCGTCTGAACTGCCACTCACCGCTGTGGCGCTTGCAGGGGAAAGATTGTCCACAGTCAGCGAAGCACTCGCGCCATCGGAGCCTGCCTGTAATTTGGTACTGGTAAAACCGGAGACAGTACCTCCCACGCTATAGGAAAGCCCCGGTGGCACCGGCATATTGGCGTGCGTTTTCGGCGTGATGCGCACTTTGAAAGTCGTCGCGGTGGTAGTCGCCGGAATCGGCGTGCCCCCGCTGAACGAAATCGTGTTACTGGTGGGATCGACGACGGCAGAAAAGTAAGTTGTGACGCCATCGCTACTGGTGATACGCACTTCGCTCAAGGCCTGGAACGAGTTGGTCCCGGTCAGTGTTACGTTAAGCGCGGTCACACTGTCCGTCCCGTTACTGGTTTGCAGGGTAAAGGCGTCGAGATCGGTGATCCCCGCACTAGGTGCGAGCGTGGTGTTTACAGGGTTAGTACCGTCACCCAGTGTGATACTGGTTGGCGTGAATGTTCCAACTGTCACCCCGACATCATAATTACCGTTACTGTCTTTCTGAAATACTTTGTAGGTGTATGCCTGTCCGTTGGTGAGGGCGGTCGTCGTGCAATCTGAACTGCCTCCGGTACCGTCAATTCTTACCAATGCTGTGGATGCGGCGGAAGAAACCACACAGGCTACCGTTGCTGTTCCGTTGCTGCCTCCCAGGGTGGGCGTCGAGCCTTCCGCCGGCACTTCTGAACCGGCGCTCGCCGCCGCCCACCGATACACGATGGAGCCGCTAGTTGTATTAAAGTCTGTGGCGGCGGAAGAAGTCCAATTGAGCGTGTTCTTTGCAAGGCCCGCGCTACCGCTGGTCGCCGTAGCACTTGCTGGGGAAAGATTGTCCACGGTCAGCGAGGCACTCGCTCCATCGGAGCCTGTCTGTACTTTGGTACTGGTAAAAGCAGCAACAGCACCTCCCACGCTATAGGCAAGACCCGGTGGCACCGGCATATTGGCGTGCGTTTTCGGCGTGATGCGCACTTTGAAAGTCGTCGCGGTGGTAGTCGCTGGAATCGGCGTGCCGCCGCTGAATGAAATCGTGTTACTGGTGGGATCGGCAGCAGCAGCAAAATAGGTTGTGGCTCCGTTGTTACTAGTGATACGCACTTCGCTCAAGGCCTGGAACGAGTTGGTGCCGGTCAGTGTTACAGTAAGCGCGGTTACACTGTCCGTCCCGCTGCTCGTTTGCAGGGTAAAGGCGTCGAGATCGGTGATCGCTGCACCGGGTGCGAGCGTAGCGTTTGCAGGGTTAGTGCCGTCACCCAGTGTGATACTGGATGGCGTGAATGTTCCAATTGTCACCCCGACATCATAATTACCGTTAGTATCTTTCTGAAATACTTTGTAGGTATATGCCTGTCCGTCGGTGAGGGCGGTCGTCGTACAATCTGAACTGCCTCCGGTACCGTCAATTCTTACCAATGCTGTGGATGCGGCGGAAGAAACCACACAGGCTACCGTTGCTGTTCCGTTGCTGCCTCCCAGGGTGGGCGTCGAGCCTTCCGCCGGCACTTCTGAACCGGCGCTCGCCGCCGCCCACCGATACACGATGGAGCCGCTAGTTGTATTAAAGTCTGTGGCGGCGGAAGAAGTCCAATTGAGCGTGTTCTTTGCAAGGCCCGCGCTACCGCTGGTCGCCGTAGCACTTGCCGGGGAAAGATTATCCACGGTCACCGCAGCGCTTGCGCCGTCGCTACCCAACTGTTCGTTGGTATTGGTAAAGGCCGTGACAGTGCCCCCCACGCTATAGGAAAACCCCGGCGGCACCGGCATATTAGTGTGCGTTTTCGGCGTGATGCGAACTTTGAAAGTCGTCGCGGTCGACGTCACAGGAAGCGGCGTGCTGCCGCTGAACGAAATCGTGTTACTAGTCGGATTAGTAACAGCAGAGAAATAAGTTGTGGCCCCGTCGTTACTGGTGATGCGTACTTCGCTCAAGGCTTGAAACGAGTTGGTCCCGGTCAGTGTTACGGTAAGTGCGGTCAGACTGTCCGTCCCGCTGCTCGTTTGCAGGGTGAACGCGTCGAGATCGGTGATCGCTGCACCGGGTGCGAGCGTGGCGTTTGCGGGATTCGTGCCGTCGCCGAGCGTCGTAGTTTTCGGCTTGAGCGCGATGCTGATGCGTCCTTGCACGGAACTGGCTACAAGCGCTCCTGTCGTACTGTTATATGTTCCGGCAGTCGTCTTTACACCTGTTGCAACACCAAAGCCTCCGCCATTGCCGCTGTTAGTATTACTATCAACCTGCTCTGTCAAACCTGTGAGGCTGGCGTTAGTCCACCCCGAGCGTTGGTTGGTGGTACTAGTAGTCAGTCATATTGAAGCGAAGCGATAATTTGTGATATAGCTATTGGC
>NZ_DAIUEH010000093.1:0-8756 GCF_036845245.1 Methylobacter sp. | reverse complement strand
GATTGTGGCAGCGGTAACGCTGTGTACCCGCGGCACTACGGCCAGACTTCATGATGAGGTTGCTGCCACAAGCCGGGCAGGTAATTTCTTGATAACAGGTCATATCTAATATTATATAAGAAAATCACATATTTGATCCATTACCGTCTTGTTATATCTCGGTGCGATAATTAAGCCAAGTACCGGATGTATTCATCTATGATATTTGTTTTATACAGACCCGACTATTAAGCAAAGCAAAATTTGTACCGCGTAAGCCTGTTTTAGTGTTCAGGCTTAGATATGCTTTAAGTGGCTGAATATAAAGAAAGCTACTAAAAACAATGACTGGAAAGAAACCGAAAAAATGAATTACACTCGGCCTCCTGTTGATATACGAGCAGGCAATGTCTCTATATCAGCACAGTCTGCTGATATAGAGACATTGCCTGCTCAATTATAAGTGTCTATATGAAGCCTACTTAAGAGAAAACCTGTAAATAAACGAGTTAGACTGTTCAAGCCGGAACAAATAAAAATATGCCGACGTTCAAACCCATGCTTTCAATACTGCTGACTTATTTACTGTTCCTGCTGATCGTTTTTCTATTGCAACGAAAAATGATCTATTTCCCGACGCAGTATTCAATTAACATCAGCAACAGCTGGCCGATCAAGCCAACCTGAAACTCTGGCCGTCCACGGATAATTATCTGGGCCTGATATCCAAATCATCACAAACCAACGGCAAGGGCACCGTTATCGTTTTTCACGGCAATGCCGGTTCTGCAACAGACCGGACTTATTATCTGGATGCGTTGGAAAAACTCGGTTACCGTGTCATCTTGGCCGAATACCCGGGCTATGCCGCCAGAAACGGCGCCCCATCGGAATCGGCATTGATTTCAGACGGCATCCAAACCGCAAAACAGGCCTTGAACGATTTTGGCGAGCCGGTTTTCTTGTGGGGCGAATCGCTCGGCAGCGGCGTGGTCGGCGGTATCGTGCAGAGCGGACAGGTTCCGGTTAAAGGCATTGTCCTGGTCACGCCGTTTAGCAGCATGGCTGATGTTGCTCAACATCATTATTGGTATTTTTTTGCTAAATGGTTAATCCGCGATAAATTCGACAATATTAAAAACTTGCAAAACTACTCGGGAAATACGGCAGTTTTACTGGCGGAACAAGATGAAATCATTCCCAATAAATACAGTTTAAAATTGTTCGAGTCATTGCATCATCGCAAAAAAATCTGGACATTCAAAGATGCTGGACACAATAGCTTGCCTATGAATCAAGCACTTCCGTGGTGGCAAGAGGTTATGCAGTTTGTTACCGATTAGAAGGCAAGCGGATTGATAGGCACTCACGGAAACAATGCGGAGGCTGTCTTTGCAAATTATGGTGCAAGGCTGGGCGGCGATAAAAACGGTAAGATGGCAGACGTAGTAGGTTTTAACCAGACCAGCACTCTAATAGATCAACACAAGCAGTTGGTCTATTAGAGTCGACTTGATTTACTTTAACGCACTAAAAGTATAAACATAATCGTTATATTTCATTGGCGTATGGCAAGCAAAGCATTCTTTGGCTTTAGCCTCATCATGCATGACCAGCTTTCCGGCTTGCCATTGACCGAATCCCCAGCCTCCGGTACTGGCGTATTTTGCACTGTCTTTAACCATCGCCTCGGCAGAAGCAAACTCACCGGGAATAATAGCTAGCGGCCAACTCGGATGCGTGCTTTCTTTCCATACGACTTTAGCTAAAATCGAACCGTCCGGCCAAGGCTTGGTCCGGTCTGTTCGTGCTGCCGTAATAGCGGTATCGTTTCCTAAAATAGCCCGCAAGGTTTTTTTATCTTCCCTATGCGAAACACCTAACAAGCGCCAGTCTATATATTCGCCATGAACCGGTTTTGCCGCGCTTTCTGTAGCTTTGGTTTCCGCCAAGACCGTTGCGGATAAACAAGCGGCAACCAGGAACAACCCCAATCTATGATTATGCGATTTTTTCATATGCCTTTCCCTTCTAAAATACGTTTTAAAAACTTGATCGTTTGATTTTTTAGCAGCATAGATCCGCCGCCCGAAGTTATACCAGACAACGAGGGGATTTCAGTACTCTTTAAATTTGACTGGAGTAGATATACCGTCCGGCATGGAAAGCTCTGGACTGCAGAAGGCACTCTAATTATTCGCAGGTAAAACGAGGTATTCCCTTGATACGTTTTTTTTCCATGTGCACATATTGTAAGCCGAGCATCATTCCACCATTGAGGGTATGTTCAGCCCATATCACTTTTATCTCACCTTCCAGCTCTAGCTGCTCAATTGCAAACACGGTTATTTCACCCGCTTCAACAGAAAAAGATTCAGCAAGATTAATCGTCAAACCGTCCACCGAAACATTGACGGTATTAAAGTCATGGTATTTACCATTTAGCAGGATTATGCCCGGAACCGTCATGTTTTTTCTATAGACTTTTCTCTTATATAGCTGATTATCAACATCATAAGTAATATTTCTAAAGTCCAACGCCAGCAGTATATGCTCATTAAGCATATCAACCCTGACCACTTCGGCTTCGCCGGCCAAACGCATTTCCGGAAGATACAAATCTATCCTGGCGGATTCCGACAGCATATTAAAAATGTCTTTGATATTTCGGCAGCCTGCCTGATCGCACTTTAATTCCGCAAGCACACCGGTTAACGAAATATCTTTAATGATAATGTCCTGTTCTTCTTCGCCCATATAAATCAGGCCTCGAGTCATTAAGTTTTTTCGATATGGCCGGTTTACATCTAAACTCATCTGACTTTCCTCTTTTGATTATCCATTTATCTTGCCGTTCAAATACTGTATAAGGCTACCTCGTCCAATTATAGTGTCTGTGTTATATTTTTCTTTCTATTTTACCGACACGACCTGAATCCTACGCAATTCGCCGCATCATGAAAAAGCTATTAATCCTGTTACTGCTACTGTTTCTGACAGCCTGCACTGCACTCACGCCTAAAAACAGCGACAATATTTGCTCTACTTTCAGGGAAAAAGAAGACTGGTATGATGATGCTAAAAACTCGTTTGAAAAATGGGGCGTGCCTATTCATATCCAAATGGCGATCATGCATCAAGAATCGCACTTTGTCGCCGATGCTGAGCCGCCACGCCCCTGGCTGTTGGGATTTATTCCCCTACCCCGTGCCAGTAGTGCCTATGGCTATGCTCAAGCCAAAGATGAAACCTGGGATGATTATCTGGCCAAGGCAGGCAGCTGGGGAGCGGACCGCGATGAATTTGCCGATGCCGCCGATTTTATCGGCTGGTATTGCAGCATCAGCCACAACCGGCTGGGCATATCGAAACTGGATACCAAGAATTTATATCTCGCCTATCATGAAGGACATGGCGGTTACCAACGCAAAAGCTATTTAAAAAAAGCGGGACTGGTACAGATTGCCAACAAAGTGGCCAATCGGGCAAAACTTTTCCAAAGCCAATTAGGCGAATGCCAAGGCGATTTAGAAAACAAAGGCTGGTTTTTTTGATAAACTATAATATCTACGTTAACAATAAAGGATAAGTCGTGAGAAAAATTCAAACTAAAGTTCTTTCAATCGTCACCATTCTTCTTATAGGATTTACTATGTTTTCAATGGCCAATGCCACCACCCCTGCAGAAAATAAAGCCGCAGGAATAGCCTTTCTTGCAGAAAACGCTAAAAAACCCAATATAGTAACTACAGCTTCCGGTTTGCAATACGAAGTATTAACTCCTGGAACAGGCACCGCTTCCCCTTCAGCCACCGATAACGTTACCGTACATTACAAAGGCACAACCATTGAAGGCGAAGAATTCGACAGTTCTTACAGCCGCGGCGAACCGGCCACATTCCCGCTGAACAGAGTCATCGCCGGATGGACTGAAGGTGTGCAATTAATGAAAGAAGGCGCCAAATACCGCTTTTTCATTCCCTCAGAACTTGCTTATGGCGAACAAGGCGCAGGCCGCGCAATCGGCCCAAATGCCGCATTGATTTTTGATGTTGAACTGATCAAAATTCAATAATCAGTATATTGGCTCACACCGTTCTGATGTGAGCATTCCGCACTACCGCTTGAAGCTAAAGCCTTGCTCTACGCGAGGCTTTTTTAATTATTGTTTATGCCCACTTACCAACTATTCGCGACAACACCCAAGGCGATGGAAACCATCCTTAGCGATGAACTCCAAGCACTCGGGATCGAAAACATCAAAGCCACCATGGCCGGGGTCGCTTTTCAGGGAGACTTGGAAGTTGCTTACCGGGCTTGCCTGTGGTCAAGAACAGCAAATCGAATTTTACTGGTACTGAGCTCTTTTCAAGTAAAAAACCAGCAAGACCTTTATAACGGCGTACAAAAAATCGACTGGTTTGAGCATATTAATCCTGAAGACAGCTTTGCCGTCTCATTCAGCGCGAAAAACTCAGAGGCGATTAACAATACCCATTTCGGCGCATTGAAAGTTAAAGATGCGATCGTCGATCAGATGCGGGCAAAATTTCAAACCCGGCCCAGCATCAATACCGAACAGCCCAATATCCGCATCAACGTTTATTTGAATGGCGAAACCGCCCAGCTCAGCCTGGATCTTTCCGGCGAAAGCCTGCATCGTCGCGGTTATCGGGATGTCAGCATCAAAGCCCCGATGAAAGAAAACCTGGCTGCCGCGATGTTGTTGCGTAGCGGCTGGCCTCAAATCGCCAAACAGCAAGGATCGCTGATAGACCCGATGTGCGGCTCGGGAACGCTACTGTTGGAAGGAGCAATGATTGCCGCCGACTATGCGCCCGGCTTGTTACGCGATTACTTCGGCTTTAGCGGCTGGAAAAAACATGATGTCCAATGTTGGAAGAAGTTGCGCGCTGAAGCCGAACAACGCAAAAAAATCGGCTTGGAAAAACTGCCGGTTATAGTGGGTTTCGACCAAAACCGCCATACCGTCAACACCGCGTTAGCTCATATCGCCAATGCCGGTCTGCAAAATAAAATTCATGTTGAACGCCGCGATATTGAAGACGCGGAACCGGCTGAAAGCTGGAAGCCCGGCCTGTTGATTTGTAACCCGCCTTATGGCGAGCGCTTGGGCGACGAGCAGGAAACGGCGGAGTTATACAAGAAATTCGGCGACTCGCTGAAAGCGCATTTTATCGACTGGAAAGCCGCAATGATCATCAGCAACCCGGAACTGGGCTTTCGCTTAGGCATTCGTTCGCAAAAGCCTATCACCCTGTTCAACGGTGCGCTTGAATGCAAACTGTTACGGCTGGATATTGAGGAAAGAAATTTCTTCATTCCCAAGGCCAAAACGCAGGAAGAGCGTATTGCTCAAGTCAATGAGATCAGTAAAGCACAGGAACAGCGGATTACTCAGGCAGCTGAGACCAGTACTACACCGCAGCCTGAAACTACCGGCACCGACAAACATTCTGACCCGGATACAAGCGAGCTGGGAGCGGAAATGTTTGCCAACCGGCTCAAAAAGAACCTGAAAAAACTGTCCAACTGGGCCAAGCAAAATCGCATCAGCTGCTATCGCGTCTATGATGCCGACTTGCCCGAATACGCGGTCGCGGTTGATATTTATCAGGGCGATCAAACCTGGGTTAACGTACAGGAATACGAGCCGCCCAAAAGCATCGATCAGCACAAAGCTGATCAACGCTTGGCAGGCCTATTGGCCGAAATACCGCGCGTACTCGGCATCAATCGCGACCAGGTTTTTCTGAAAATACGCCGCAAGCAAAAAAGCACCGACCAGTACGAAAAGCACGGCGATCAAGGACGTTTTCATATCATCGAAGAAAGCGGCTGTAAATTACTGGTGAATTTTGAAGATTACCTCGACACCGGATTATTCCTTGATCACCGGCCGATTCGGACACTAATTCAAAAACAAGCCAAAGGTAAAAACTTTTTGAACCTGTTTGCCTATACCGGCAGCGCGACCGTGCATGCGGCAATGGGCGGCGCCAAATCTACGACCACAGTCGATATGTCCAATACCTATATCAACTGGGCAAAAAAGAACATGGCATTGAACGCCAATGAAGGCGCGCATGAGTTTATACAAGCCGACTGCCTGGAATGGTTAGCAACCGAAGCCCAACTGGCTAACAGACATTACGATTTGATTTTTCTTGATCCGCCGACTTTTTCCAATTCGAAACGAATGGACGAGGTCTTCGATATACAAACCGACCATGTGCAACTGATTAATCATGCAGTTTCCTTGCTGTCTCCCGGAGGCGTCCTATACTTCTCCACAAATTTCAGGCGTTTTAAGATCGACAAACAGGCATTGTCCGATTTAATTATAGAAGACATCAGTGCGGCAACCATTCCGGAAGATTTTGCCCGCAATCCAAAAATCCATTATTGCTGGAGAATTCAAGAATGATACGTAAAGTTAAAATCATTGTTTCCGGCCGAGTTCAAGGCGTTTACTTTCGTCTTTTTACCCAGAACAAAGCCAAACATTTTGCTATCAAAGGCAGCGCCAAAAACCTTCCTGACGGCCGTGTCGAAATTATCGCCGAGGCCGGAAGCATGGCTATTGAGAAATTCATCAAATGGTGCCACAAAGGCCCTATAACCGCTCGCGTCGATCATGTTGAAGTCACCGAACTTCAACCTGAAGAAGCATTAACATCGTTTGAAATAAAATAAGCTCAAGATTGAAAGTTCAAAATATTTACCTTCTTGCGATAATAAACAATAACGCGTATTCCTAGTAAAACACCTATCACCCCTGCATAAATCAACGGCTCGGTATAATCTTTTTTTACCAACCAAAAA
Organism: Methylobacter sp.; assembly: GCF_036845245.1. NCBI lineage: Bacteria > Pseudomonadati > Pseudomonadota > Gammaproteobacteria > Methylococcales > Methylococcaceae > Methylobacter > Methylobacter sp. The sequence goes on along the minus strand of NZ_DAIUEH010000093.1, from coordinate 1,931 downwards.
TAATGTATCAGAGCCGTCACCCCTGCCACATACACCAGCTTGTGCAGCTTTATCCAGTTTCGCCCCAACCTTTTCTGCATGTTTTTTGTTGAGGTCACGGCCAAAGGAAGCAACAACGAATAAGTCAGCAAGCCCATCAGGATATAAGGACTTTTCGGCACCTCGTCTTTAAATGCTTCCCAGGATAACGATAAATCTAGGACGATAAAAACCAGCAAATGCAGACTGGCGTAAAAGAAAGCATACAAGCCCATCATGCGCCTAAAGCGCGTCGGCCAACCCTGCTTTGTTATTGCTTTAATCGGCGTCAACGCCAAGCCTATGCACAAAAACCGCAAAGCCCAGTCGCCAAAACTAAAATGCAACGTTTCTATCGGATTAGCGCCAAGCCGATCATTGATGCCGTCATTGACCAGTAACAGAAAAGGCGTCAGGCCCAGTAAAAAAACGATGATCTTTATCACCGCCCAGCTTTTTTTGTCGAGTAACATCAGAAATGCTGGGTTAAATCCATGCCGGAATAAAGGGCCGCGACTTCCTCGCCATACCCGTTAAATTTTTCTGTATCGCGCTTCGGGGTAAAAATACTGCTGCCCAACACCCGCTCACGGCTTTGGCTCCATCGGGGATGAGGCACTTCAGGGTTAACATTGGCATAAAAGCCGTATTCACCGGGGGCGCTTTTATGCCACGCGGTTTCCGGCATATTCTCGACAAAACGTATTTTGACTATCGCCTTGATACTCTTAAAGCCGTATTTCCACGGCACAATCAAGCGCAACGGCGCACCATTCTGGTTGGGCAGCTCATCGCCATACATTCCGGTGACCATCATCGCTAGAGGATGCATGGCTTCATCGATGCGCAGCCCTTCCACATAAGGCCAGTCCAAAACACTGGAACGCTGACCCACCATGATTTCCGGGCTATACAGCGTAGTAAATTCGACAAACTTTGCTTTTGAGGTCGGTTTAAACCGTTTAAGCATTTCGCCCAGCGGAAAGCCTATCCACGGCACTACCATAGACCAGGCTTCCACGCACCGGAAGCGGTAAATACGTTCCTGCACGGGATTGTCTTTTAGAATATCTTCCAGATTATAACCCCCCGGTTTCTCAGTCTCGCCTACAACTTCCACAGTCCATGGTTGGGTTTGTAAGGCTTTGGCTAAAACAGTGGAATCTTTTTTGTTCGTCGAGAATTCATAGTAGTTGGTGTAGTTTGCAACATCTTCGCGACCAGTCACCTGTAACTTTGCGGAATAAGGCCCGATCGGTGCATCGACATATTTTCCCGTTTCTGCATAGCCATGACTCGGCAACATGATTCCTGCTGAAAGCACAGTTGCCGCTTTAATAAACTCTCTCCGGGATTCGAAAAACGCCCGGTCAGTGATTTCGCTGCTTAAGATGTCGGATCCAGTTTTAATTAACATGCTCAACTCCTTTGTTCCGGACGTTTACCCTCTGGAGCTTAAATAATACATCAAACAGTTTTGACATCGTTAATATTGATTACCGGGAAATCGATTCCAGTCAACAAGATTTCGTTAACCAAGTACATCGGGCAGCCGATGGAACCGCGTATATTGAGGTTGAGTAACGTTTAAGTTTATTGCTCTTATTTGTTGTAAGTGTTTATAGTTAGCCTATGCATGCTTTTATATGACACTACCTGAATTTATTTTGGGGCGCACTAAATATACACAAAAGCATAAAATAACAATGATTTTTTATTTTTAAAAATTATTAGCCATCAAAATGACGCAATGTTTTGCGTCTATTAGAATGTCTAATATTAGTTAGAGCTCACGGAGCGCGGCTCCAATACGGTTTTATTTTTCAGTTTTCCGTGGCCACGCCCGGTTAGCTTTACGTTTAGGACTTTCGCAACCCTAGCCAAATAGGTTATGTTAGCAGGCATGATCACGA